>JAEZBX010000160.1 GCA_023412765.1 Bacteroidota bacterium | reverse complement strand
TGACAACGATCGAAAAAATATTTTCGCCCGGAAACTGAAGGGACAAATTTTTGGGATCCAGGAAGAAGCCAATCGCATCGTCTCTCAAGACATCGCCTGAAGCATCAAAAACTTTTTTGTCGTTTACCTCTGCTGTGAAATACAATGCATCCGAATCCCATGATGTGCTGATCTTTGCTTGTGTTGATCCATATCCGCCAATAAAAACATCGGGTTTGGTCGTTGCATCATCGTCTGCACTACCTGCTCTGTGTGACGAATAGATTTCAGGAAGCAAATAACCTTTGATCATCCATACCGCCGTTCGGCCGTAGGCGTTGGTGGAACTTAACGCAATTAGGGTGCTATCATTTTCCACACATATTGAATTCCACAAAGCCGTTTTAGAAGCATCGGAGATGTAGAACGGAATACTCTTTCGATTGAATTTTTTTCCTTCAGAGTTTCCGATCGCAACAATCATATCACTCCTATCCCATTTGAAATCCTTACGTCGTTCGTTACTTTGATAGGATAGTATAACTTCTCCAGACAACAGCTGCCGTATATATGGAGCACCGGCGTACTTTTTGTCTGATATTGAATCGGTGTGAGCCATTGCATATTCGCGTCCACCATTGGAAGCCGACACAGGCGCATTAGCCCAACTGTTAGATATTGTAGTACGAATAATAGCTGGCTTAAAATCCTTTCCACTTATACCATTATCCTCGATGGCAACAATTATTTCGTCTTTGTTTTTCAGCAATAGTGGAACCGGCATACCATCGCGATGACCGCTTCTAAAACTTACTGTCTTACCCGGCGACCATGTGACACCATCGTCTACCGATCGAAACATCGTTATCTCCTGTTCGTCACTTTGCGTATAGGGAGCCTCGTTGGCTATATACAGTTGAATTTCACCTGAAGGAAGTTGAATTTGGGCCGGTTCCCAGCAGCCGTTACCAAACTCGAACCCGCCCTTGAAAACCTCCACCGGATTGGACCAGGTTTCGCCGTCATCCACACTTCTAGTCACCCGGATGGCAAATCTTCTTTCAGGATCTGCATTGTTGCGTGGTGGCCTAAGGTTGTAAGAGACCATGATACTACCATCTTGCAATTGTAAAACTTCAGGAACTGCACACGATATATTGTTTTCCGGCGCAGCGATAATCTTTGCAGGACTCCAGCTTTGGCCTCCATCAGAGCTTTTTATTGTATGAATTGATCTATCACTTTCATATACGCAAAACAAATTTCCATTTCGCAATTTAATCATGCGCGCGTACCCGGAATAATTTGCAGATTCCGGAGAGAGGCGTTTCAAAGTTGAGTAGTCCCAGGCAATACGTATTCCGTTGACTGGTTCCCTTGAAGTGCTTTCAAAGTCATCGCACCCATATGGCGAATGAACTATGTCTGTGGAAAGAAATAAGAATACAATTGAGAGAAATACCTTCACCTCTTAAAAATCAATTTACGTGTGTTAGAAAAGGAAGCACTGGATCAGTGCTTCCCCTAAATGTATTTTAATACGGTGTGTTCTGCGTGAGATTTTGATTGTTGTCGACTTCAATCTGTGGAAGCGGCAAGCGGTGATGACGATCCAATACAAAATTATTGAAATCAATATCGCGACTCTTCAGCTCATCCAGTCCTGCTTGCGTGGTCAGCATATCCCAACGTTTAAGATCCATCCACCGCACAGCTTCGAAACACAATTCGAGAGAGCGCTCAATTTGCAGTCGCTTCTTGAACAACACTGGATCATTCCCAATTTCAGGATGCGCCACCTCCAGCTTTTCAAGATTTGTACTAGGCCGTTCACGCACCATATTGACATACTGATAAGCCTCAGCAGTTTGTCCTTCCTCATTCAAACATTCAGCATAAAGTAAGAGTACGTCGGCATAGCGTATAAACCGGAAGTTGTTAGGTGCATGGTAGTCTTCGCGGTCGCGAAAGTAATAGGTTGAATACTTTTTAATAAAGGTTTCATTTCCCCAATCCTGGTTATTCCATTTTCTTCCATACACTAACGTATCATTTGCCGCTGCGTCGGGAAAATCTAGATGAGCCTGCTTGTAAAAAATATTATTGAGCAAGCGCGAATCGTTCAAACCGTCTTTGGTCTTTTCCTTTTTATACTCATCGATCAGCCACGCGCGAGCTTTTCCATCCTGCCAGCCAATACCGCCCGGTGCAAAAAACTGCGTACGTTGGAAACCCATGGATGCATTTAAATTGTCACCATCATTTCCCTTGTTCACGTCGCTGAACTGAATTTCAAAAACAGATTCCTTATTGTTTTCATTGAGGTGGGTGAAATTATCGCGATAGTCATCCACCAGTCCATAGTAGGCACTACCTTCTCCGGTAACCAACCATTCTAATTCTGTTTTTGCCTCGCTATATTTTTTTTGCTGCATAAGTGCTCTGGCAAGCAAAGCTTTTGCTGCACCCTTGGTAGCACGACCTACATTTGCATCGTCCCATTGATCTGGCAATTTGTCTTTCGCCCAATTCAAATCTTCTTCAACCTGTGCCCAAATCTCAGCTTCTGTTTTTTGCTCAGGCTCATCCTGAGGTTCAGAAGGCTCGAGAATGATTGGAGCATTTTCCCAAAGCAACGCAATTTGAAAATAGTACAATGCGCGAATGAACCTGGCTTGTGCGAGTATCCTGTCTCGGCTTGCTTCATCATTGAACGGAATTTCAGGAACATAGGCAAGTACCTGGTTGGTTCGAAATATCGCTTTATAAAAATCTCTCCAATGCCAGTTGTTGCCATCCCAAAAATTATAGTTGTTGTAACGGAACCGAGTCCAGTCCGCTAGCTCACCCCACGGACTTGTGCTGTGGCCTTCATCGGAAGCGAGATCGTAACGGAAGTAAATCCACCGGGTCCAGGTTGAAGGTTTATAAAACATGTTATATGCGGCGTTGATGCCCATCTCAGCATCCTTCTCTGTCTTCCATGCTTGTTCGACAGTAGGTGTGTTCGGATTTTCAATGTCCAATAAATCCTCGCTGCAGCTGAAGGTGATCGAAACGAACGCCGTGATAAGTAGATATATTTTTAAGCTTTTCATAGCAGAATTCTATTAGGATCAGAAATTAAATTGGAGACCAACCAAAAATGTCTTCGCATTTGGATAGCGAACTTCGTCGTGCCCTCGTCTCCAGATATCCGGAGCAGTAAAGTCAGGATCAAGACCATCATACTTAGTGAAAGTCAAGAGATTTTGCGCTGTTAAATATATGCGCGCATTGCTAAGGCGAGCGCGATCGGCAAATTGCTTTGGAATGTTATAACCCAACGTTACGTTTCTGAGACGGAAATATGAACCGCTCTCCAACCATCGGTCAGTATCTCCCCTCGAATTCCGATCGTCGCCATACAATATTCGAGGAAAGTCGCTGTTTGGATTTTCCTGGTACGGCTCACTACCCTTCTTGAAGGCAAAGTAATTGGAGTTGTCGTCAAAGCGTTCTACAGTTGAACGGGATCCATTATAGACATCCTGTCCAAATGATCCATACCAAATAGTAGATAGGTCGAAATTCTTATACTCCAGGTTGACAACCAAACCCAGGTCGAATTTGGGCCACGGGTTACCAACGATCTGCCTATCTGCATCATTGATTTCGCCATTGTCATCCAGATCAACATAACGTATATCCCCTGGTTTCGCATTCGGCTGAATGATCTTGCCTTGTGAATTTGTGTGATTCAAGACCTCCTCCTCACTTCTGAAGATGCCATCTGTTTTCCTCAGAAAAAACATTCCTATCGGCTCCCCGATTTGTGTTTTCGTGATACCGGTCAAGACTTCTTCGTTGCCATAACCCAATTCAAGGACTTCATTTCTAACTGTGGAGAGGTTAGCTGTCACGCTATATCGAAGACCACCAGGTCGCTGATCCTTCCACGTGGTGGTTATCTCGAAACCTTTGTTGCGTATGCTGGCAGCGTTGACAAACGGATTACCTCCATCGTTTCCTGTTGATAACAAAATCGGCATCTCTGTTAACACGTCTTCTGTTGTCGCCACGAAGTACTCAAATGTGAATGCGAGGCGGTTGTTGAGGAAGCTCATATCCGTTCCCACATTTACCACCTCCTTCGTTTCCCAGCGGAGGTCACTGTTGGCTAGTTTTACCTGGGCAGCACCGTTAACGATGTGCTGATCACGCCCGAGCGTTGCAACTATGGTTGAATTTAACAGCGACTGATAATCCCAATTTCCAAGATTGTAGATGGCAGAACCGTAGAAGCTTCCTCCATATCCGATCCATCTCCCGATATTCGAATTTCCAAGCGTTCCATAGTTTGCACGGATCTTCAGATCGTCAATAAAATCAGCTCCGAAGAAATTTTCACGGCTAATACGCCACGCTGCACTAATGGAAGGGAAATTTCCCCAGCGATTGTTCTTTGCAAATCGTGAAGATCCATCACGACGAATAGTCCCTGTTAAGTAATATTTTTCGTCGTATGAATAATTGAACCTGCCCAGGTAAGAGATCAACGCATCTTCATTTTCAATTCCACCCGACTCGGGATTGGTTGTACCCGCATCCAACACGTTGTAGTACCTTCCACCAATTTCAATGAGGTTACGTTTTGTCCCCCAGATCTGTTCGTACTTTTGCCTTTGGAAAGTTGTTCCCACAAAAGCATCGATATGGTGCTTGTCGAAGTCTTTGTTGAAGTGGATAGTATTCTCCACCAAAGAAGATACATACTGTCCCCTGTTTTCATTTACAGCCGACGGATCGAATGGCTGATTCAGTGTCCAGTTTCCAACTCTGCGAATATACTTATATCGTTCGTTGCTGGCCTCGAGTCCGACGTTGAGTCGATACTTCAAAGCATCTTTTAGAAAACTAATTTCGGCATATGCATTTCCACGCAAACGAAGATTTTCATTGGTGGTCTCCTCCAGGGATTCACGCGCGATCGGGTTAACACCGAACGTTCGGGCTGATCCTTCATTTCCATAACCAAAGCCTCCTGGATTTGCCGGATCGTATACCGGTATCGTTGGCAACATTCTGAGCATGTCCCAATAGGGATTCGTGATCAGATCCTCCGAGAATCCACGGGAGATCGAAAGATTTTCGCCAATCTTGAGTGCGCCGCGTTTTCCTTCCGTGTTTACTCGGAAACTGTATCGGTCGAAGGAGGAACCAAAACTTGTTCCGTCATTACCGAAATAATTGCCGGAAACCAGATAATTCCCAAATTCATTTCCGCCGGAAAATGTCAGATTATAATCATGAGTTTGTGCAGTACGAAAAGTCTCGTCTTGCCAATCGGTATCTATGCCCTCAGGAAATTGTTGATAGCCCTGGTCAATAACCCATGGAAACTGTTCCACCTCGATTGCTTCGCGGTAGGCCATGGTGTTGTACTTCTTAAAGTCCTCGGCGTTCATAAAATCATATTCGGGCAACGTCTGCGCTCCATAGCGTCCTGAGAATTCGATCTTAAGCGGCCCGGCTTTTCCTTTTTTAGTGGTGATAATGATCACACCGTTGGCTGCGCGTGATCCATAAATCGCCGCTGCCGAAGCATCTTTCAATACCTGAATGGATTCTATATCGCTGGCATTGAAATCGCGCGTTGCAATGGTCGGTACACCATCAATTACATACAAGGGTTGATTATTGGAAAAGTTACCAAGTCCACGGATCTCGATGGTGGATTCGCTTCCGGCGCGACCGCTATTTCGAACATTAACACCGGCCGCTAAGCCTTGCATTGCCTCAGCGACGGTTGTTGCCTGAACCTTAGAAAGATCTTTGTTGTCAATAACGGAAACGGCTCCGGTCAGATCCTTTTTTTCCTGTTCACCATAGCCGATCACTACGATCTCCTGCATGGTAGTAACATCAAGCAAAAGTGTGACAGCAATAGAAGTTTGTGTCCCCACTCTTACCTCCTGGCTTCTGTAACCAATGAACGAAAAGATGAGAACGCTATTCTCATCAGTTACGTTAAGGGAGAAATTTCCTTCCGCATCGGTAGATGTACCGTTGCTAGTACCTTTTTCAATCACATTGACCCCGGGTAACGGCGCCCCTCCATCATCCTTTACAGTTCCGGTGATCGATATAGCAGGCAACACGGGCTTGACCTTTTTTGTCTCCCTGCTAGTACTAGTGACTGAGATCGTATTATTGATGCGTTTGAATTCCAGGGCTGCCTCCCTTGAAAGATCTTCGAGCACATCCCTGAGAGAAGCATTTTGATAGTGCAGATCAAATGCTTTTATTGAGTCCAGGTCTGCCGAATAGGCAAATACAAATTTGGTTTTGGACTCCAGTTCTTTGAAAACGGCTTGCAGTGGCGCGTCTTCAAGAGAAATCGAAACTTTCACCTTGTCGAGGTTTTGGCTATTCGTGGTTGCAGCAAATCCCAGGTTCATACAAACTAATTGTATGAAAAACAGGCGCAACGTATACCTCGAAACAACCATAAGTAGTTTCAGTAAAACTATTTTCATAAGTTTATAGTGGTTTGATTTTCAAAATTTCAGACTATAGTCCGGAGCCCATCGGTCAAAATGTAAGCTCCGGACTATCCTTTTGATGTCACGAAACCGGAGGCGGTCTTTCCCACAAAATGTTTTTAGTCTTCATATTTTATTCTTCTGGACAACCCTTACCGGATACCGTTACTTGCTGCCCGTTGATTTTGAAATCCATTTTCAGAATGAACCTGAAACTGTTTAACACATTTTCCAATGACTCATTCTGATATTTAGAAGTAATAATGCAGTTCAATAATTGCTGCTCTTCGACATTGATTTCTACGTTGTACCAGTTTTCAATGATCGCAAAAGCCTCCTTAACCGTAATGTTATCGAAGTCAAGCGTGTTGTCTTTCCACCCTGTAAATTTTGTGACATCAACTTCACGCGTATCAATCTCTTTCGATTCGCGGGAAATTGTTGCTTGTAGGTTGGGTGTAAGTGTGGTAGAAGCCCCGTTCGGTAAAGAAACGTTTACCTTGCCTTCGACTAATGTGACCGCTGTGGATTCCGTTCCAGCAAGCACATTAAAAGAAGTACCCAAAACTCTCGTGCTTGCATGGGCAGTGTGAACAATAAATGGACGCTGAGTATCACGTGCGATTTCGAAATAAGCTTCTCCATCAAGTGTCAACTCGCGTTTATCATCGCCAAATTTTTCCGGGTATGAAATTTTGGTGTTGGCATTCAATCTGATACGCGATCCATCGGAAAGTTTGACATCCAGCTTCTGACCTTTTAGCGTACGCAGCTCCTTAAGTTTTAAGGTTAGCGGTTGCGTTGCACGTGTTTGATTTCGTTCAAACCTTCCATATATAAAATAGGAGGCAACAATAAAAAAAGAAATCATTGCTGCAACGCGAAGCCAAACTGTTGTCGTGGGTTTGGCGAGAATCTTCTTTTCGCCAGCCGAAATCAAAATGTTATTAAGGATTTCTCCTTTGATTTCTTCATTAACCAATTCAATATCGCCATCGTGATTGCGATATGAATCAAAGAATTGATCCAATAATTTAACTTCGTCAGGTGACGCATTGCCTTGAAGGTACTTCTCTAAAAGTATCTCAAAATCCTCTTTAGTCATTTTCATGTACTTATTAGTTGCACACGATTGAAATATCCCCTACGACTAAAGAATAATTTTTTTTGGCGTGAGGATGTAGCTTAAAGGCCGGTAAAAAAGATGATGATAGCTAGTTTGTCCACCGAGGTGTGCAGTATCTTCAATGCTTTCGTAATCTGATTTTCAACGGTTTTATTTGAGATTTTCAATCTCGATGCAATTTCCCGATTGGGTAGACATTCAAATCTGCTTAGATAAAATACCTCCCGGCATCGCGACGGCAAACTTGCAATGCTTTCATCAAGCTTTTCCTGTAGTTCCCTGGCATCGAACTCCTCTTCCAATTCATTTGACTCGATGATGAAATTCATCAGTTGAAGATGTTTCTGAGAAATGCGGCCGGCGCGCAAGTGCATGAAGCACCGGTATTTTACAGTTTGAAAAAGATAAGCCTGAAGATTTAAAATAGTTCGCTGATCAGCCTTTTCAAACAACATAATAAACGCATCCTGTATTACATCCTTGGCAAGGTCAGCATCGTTGAGAATCCTGATCGCAGTACTATACAACGGAGAAAAAAAGCGATCGTAAATAATCGAAAACGCATGGCGATCACCGGTTTTTAACAGATCAAGAAGTTCTCTATCAGTTCTGTCGAAAGGGTTCATACGTTGTAAACATAACAAAATCCGGGATTTTAAGTTTATCAACGCGGAAAGATGATCGGTCAGAATTTTTCTGCAATGGATTAAAATTCGACCTTAACAACCTGGCAATACATTCTTATAAAGGACCTGCGTTGGCAATGGCTGCATTAGTTTGACTCCGAAATTTTTCAAAATTTGCTTTGAATTCACCGGCCAGGTGTTTCGCTTTTTTATCATACTGGCCCTTGTCAGTCCATGTTTCGCGAGGATTTAATATTTCGGTCGGTACACCATCGCATTCAATTGGAATCATGAAATTAAGAACGGCGTGCTTCTCTGTTTGCACTTCGTCAAGTTTGCCATTTAGCGCTGCTTTGATCATCGCTCTTGTGTAGGCTAGTGGAATTCTTTTGCCGGTACCGTAAGAGCCTCCGGTCCAACCTGTGTTGATCAACCAAACCCTGGTTTTATGTTGCTGGATCTTTGCCCCCAGCATGGTTGCATATTTAGAAGGATGCAGTGGAATAAATGGTGCGCCAAAACATGCGCTGAAGGTGCTCTGTGGTTCGACAATTCCCGCCTCTGTTCCTGCGATCTTCGCTGTGTATCCGGATATGAAGTAATACATTGCCTGTTCCGCAGTCAGCCTTGCTATGGGTGGAAATATTCCCGTTGCATCGCATGTAAGAAAAAAAATGTTTTGGGGAATGCCGCCCAGCGATGGCGTTGCAATATTATCAATGAAGTGAATCGGATATGAAACGCGGCTGTTCTCGGTAATTGTTGAATTTGAGTAGTCAACCGTATTCGTATTTGGGAAGAATGACACATTTTCCAACAATGCTCCCTTCCTGATGGCCCTATAGATGCCCGGCTCCTTTTCTTCGGTCAGACCGATACATTTTGCATAACAACCACCTTCAAAATTAAAAATGCCAGCGTCGTTCCATCCATGTTCATCGTCACCAATCAATCTTCGATCGACGTCGGTACTCAAAGTCGTTTTTCCGGTTCCGCTTAACCCGAAGAAGATGGCAGTATCATTGGCAGGTCCGATGTTTGCCGAACAATGCATACTTAACACTCCGTGTTGAAAAGGCAACAAATAATTAAGAACAGTGAATACACCTTTCTTAATCTCACCGGTATATGCACTTCCTCCAATAAGAATTATTTTTTTAGAAAAGTTTATAATGGAGAAATTATGTTGTCTTGTGCCATCGCTTTTCGGATTGGCATAAAATCCGGGGGCCTGAATAACGGTCCATGTTCCGGGAGTCCTTTCGGTTGTATTCTTTTCAGGCTGCAGAAACATATTGTAGCAGAACAGGTTTGACCACGGCGTTTCGTTCACAACACAAACAGGTATTGCATAGTCAGGATGTGCGCAGGCAATGCAATCCCTGATCCAGACCGGCTTGTCATGGAGGTAAGCGCACATCTTGCGATATAGAATATCAAAAAATTTTTCCTCAATTGGAATATTAAACTGGTTCCAATGAATAGTATTTTTCGTCATCGGGTCCACTACAATAAATCTGTCTTTTGGTGAACGTCCTGTAAATTCTCCAGTAGAAATTACTAATGCTCCGGTATCGCTAAGTTCGCCTTGTCCTAATTCAATACTCTGATCGATCAATGTTTCAGGTGGCAATTGATAATGAACATTTTTTGCACTGATTAACGATATAATTTCATCCGTTGAAGTAGTCCGTAGATTTCGCATAAACTAAAGTTTGATACCTTTCCTAGATCCCGCGCAGAGATTCCAGCGACTGCTGATAACACAAAGGTAACTCGCTTTTGGGTAGTTATGCAAACGTTTGCATACAGGGAATTCGATCCTTGTCTATACAAGAAATTGAAAACCAATTTTTGTATTGAATCAACTCCGTATTACAAATGGAAATCGAACCTTCAGGGATTGAACTTCGAAGTTAATTTCGCCTGATTTTTTGAAAAAATTTTTAATTGCTAACGGTTAATGGGGAGCTCAACTAGCAGGCTATTGACTAATCTTACTTTGTCATGTTGGAAAAGGAGTAGGGAATAAGGAATAAGGTATAGGGTATACGGTATAAGGTGACACAACTTAACCGGACTGTTACACTACCTTCGTGTTTCGTTGTGGCTCCTCTTGGCTCTTGTGACCCGCATTCAAAGTTGAGAAAGGGGTTATCGATTGATGAACGGAGGTCGGTTTCGATCTTACCAAAGCGTGCTCGCAATTACGACTCTGCAGTGCAATTCCACGACTCTGCAATTATTGTTTCGCGAATCTTCCATGTCTTCGGATTTTTAATGGATTAACTAATTGTCTGAAGCAAATGAAAAAAACTGTAATATCAATTCTGATCATAGTGCTAAATGCGAATGCTGTACTGGCGCAAAAAAGTACTACTGAATACTTGAATGGCTTACCGCGAAACTTGCATTTGATAGAACGGGCACCACAGGTTTACAAAGTAACAGCAGATTATTTCAACGGTGATATCTTTGGAAACTTTGTTAACAAGACACGCGTAACCGGCGACTACACGAGAGGTTTTCAGAATGGAATGGTTAAATGGAATCGCGTAAGCATTTCCAATGGTACCACCCGCGATGGTTCTTTTACGAATCCACTAGTCCAAACCTACATGGAGAATTTTACATACAAGCCGTCTGACAGAATGTTGGACGCAGCTTCGTTTCAAAACTTTCCACCAAACAGTTTTCACACAAAAAATTTAGTTTGGGATATGCTCGCAATTGAAAGTTTCGCCTGGGTGTATTTTGATTCACTTAAACTCAATCAAATCTACCGACCAACAAACATAAACGATAAAATGGTTCTTACTGGAGAAGGAACGTTTCAAAATAAAGAAGTTCAGCTAGTATGGACCGGCATTTCCCGAATGAATGGGGAAACATGCGCATTAATTGAATACCGCACGATGGACAACCCGCTCTCTGTAGATACTGATCAATTAAAAATAAAAGGTAGAAGTCACTACTGGGGCACCATTTGGGTTTCGCTGGCAGACAAACAAATTGAATACGCTAATATGTTCGAAGATGTTGTGATGGACATGCGTTTTGCTAATCAACCGAGTCAATTGATGAATACCACAAGAATTATTCAGTTTGAAAAACTAAATTGATGTAGATGTCCGGAAATGCCTTCAGTTTCAATCTTCCGCCTAAAGTCGCATATCATGTAAAGATATTGTTGGCAGCCATTCTCATTACCGGATTTTTCAGCTTCCTCTGGAGTGGAAATATATTTCCTAACACGTTCCTTGTGACGCTCGCGTTTGTTGTCGTTCAAATGGAATTGTTCCTTGTTATTGCACTGAAGATTTTTTCCGGAGGACGCGTTAAACTTGGTCCCAATTACAAAAAAAGAATTATTTCGAAACTTTTGATTTTTTATCTCATAGTGTTGATCGTAGGGACTGCGTTTGTCTTTATGGCAATAGCCGTACCGATGTTTTTTAGTGATGGCAATTATTTTGATATGATTGACCGTTTCTTATCGGATGGGCTTAAGCAGTTCCTGGTGTCGTGGTTAATCTCACTAAGTGTGGCATCCGTTGCATTCTTTTACATGGAATGGAACAATGCACTGAACAGAGAACGAAAATTACGTGAGGAGAAACTAATCTACCAATACGAGAGTTTGAAAAATAAAATCAATCCTCATTTTCTCTTCAATAGTTTGAACACGTTATCCTCTTTAATTCCCAGGGATCCTGAACTATCGGAGCGCTTCATCACAAAATTTTCAACGATCTATCGATATGTCCTGGAGAAGGCCGATAGGGATATGGTCGGCCTCGAAGAGGAACTAAAATTCATTGAAGACTTTTTTTTCCTTCAAAAGATTCGGGATGAGGGGAAAATTAATCTGCAGGTAAAGGTGGATAACCCACAGTTGTACTCGGTTATTCCTGTGTCAATTCAATTACTTGTTGAAAATGCACTAAAACATAACGCCGCTTCTCGCGAACGTCTTCTTAATATTAAAATTTACCTTGAGGATAATAATTTAATTGTTGTGGAAAACAACATTCAGAAAAGAACAAATCTTGAGGTGTCTTCAAAGATTGGGTTAAAAAATCTTCGTGAAAGAGTATCCCTGGCAATGCACAAAGAAATCATTATACAGGAAGGACCTGAAAATTTTCTCGTTAAATTACCTGTTTTGAAAAAGGAGTCATGAAAGTTTTGATCATTGAAGATGAATCGCTTGCGGCAGAAAAACTTGAGGGACTATTGCGAGACTTAGAGCCAGGGACCGAGGTTGTGGGCAAAGAACAATCGGTGATAGGGTCAATTAATTGGATGCATTCTCACCCAAGTCCGGATTTAATATTCATGGACATTCAACTCGACGATGGAATTTGTTTCGAAATATTCGATGCAATAAAAATTAAAACCCCGATCATTTTTACAACGGCCTATGACAGTTATGCCATTCGTGCTTTCAAGGTAAACAGCGTTGACTATTTATTAAAACCGATAGAAAAAGAATCGTTAAGGAAGGCACTTCAGAAATACAATTCGCTCTATAAAGAAAACAGCCTTGTAAGTCAGCCTCTGCGTGAGTTGTCGGGAGAATTAATAAAAAGTTTCAAATCACGTTTCTTTGTGAAAACTGGTAATCATTTTCAATCTATTCCAGTAGATGACGTCCTGTGTTTTTGCATATTGGAACGCGCGGTTTTTTTGAAAGCAAATGATGGCAAAATTTACGGACTGGATTACTCTCTTGACCAGGTTCAAAAGCTGGTGGATCCCGAAAAATTCTTTCGTATCAACCGAAATTACCTTGTCCATATTGACGCGATCCAGGACATCTACAATTATTCTTCAAGCAGGCTTGGAATAAAGATCAACCATGTAAACCATCTGGATCTGGTTGTAAGTCGGGAGAAGGTAGGGGATTTCAAGAAATGGCTGGACAAATGAGCTGACAGCTAACAGCTTTCAGCCGACAGCCCCGCGTTGATGTAAGCGTTTAGATACCGTCCTACCAATTGACAATCAGGGCAAGTTTCGCTGTGGGGTAAATTTCTTTTCATCATGACAACCAAATCTCGATTTTAGGTGCCTGTGTCCACAAGATGAAGTTTTGGAATAGAGTCTAGGCCAGCCGTCGGCCTTAGAATTGGCTAGTCCTTAAAAGATAATCGGGTAATCAGGTGATCCGGTAATCGGTCGGCTTGAGCCGTTATTCGTTATCCGTTAATGCAGATACGATCGGGAATCGTGGGTGTGGATTTGGGTGTGCGCCCGCCCGTCCGCCAGGCAGGGTCGATTGTAGCGCGCTGAACTTTGATCGAGCCGACTATCAACTGATAACTGATAACTGATAACTGATAACGAATAACGATAGAAAAAGACGCAGGAGCAATTTACCATGGAACTTTTAACTAAACCAGGTAAATACCCCTGCGTTGCGGAGCGCAACCCTATTCCTTACTCCTTATTCCTCTCCTTCAAAACTGCGCAAAACATAAAGTAGTGCTAGTTAATTGCCTTCAACGCCTCCTTCGCTCTAGCATCCTCCGGATTCAATTCCAAAACTTTCTTCCAATAAGATTTTGAAACCACAAGTTCCTGCTTCAACAAATGGTAGAAACCGAGGTAAGAATATGCCTCCACCAAATCGCTTTTGTATTTTTCCGGAGATGTCATCGCGATTTCAATAAGCTTGGTGTAGTATGGTTGTGCAAGTCCTTTTTCAGATTCCGGATCAAGGTTCGCCTTCGTCCGGGCCTCCCACAAATATCCCACAGTCATATTTGGTTGCATCGCGATCAGAGTTACAAATGTGGAGTCTGCGCTGTCATACTGATTGTTGAAGTAGTATGCACGACCGAGGGTGTAAACATCCTGGGACGTAGGTTTGGATGTGAGGCTTTTAAGTTTAGTGTACGCTTGAATTGCTTCCGAAAATTTCTTCGTCTTATACAACGTCTCTGCGAGCGTTCGAACAACATCGGGCTGATCATCTTGCAACGCTAAACTTTTCTTCAGTTGATCTACAGCCAGTGAATCTTCGTTTTGCTTAAGCAGAACTTTTGCATAGGTCAGGTGGTCATTTGCGTCAACCGTTCCGTTAGCCGCTGAAAGATAGCGGTCAAATATTTCCCGGCTTTGTTCATACCTTCCGTCCTCGAAAAGAGAAAGCGCATAAAAACGTAGCGTCGTCGGACTTACATCGGCCTTTTGGACTAATACTTCGAACAATTCATTGGCCTTGGAAAAATCTTTTGCCATAACAAGGAAGAAGGCAAGCTGTAGCTTACCTGTTTCCGGTTTGTCAGTAAGCGAAAGATATTTTTGATATGCCTTCACTGCGTTAGCACCATCTTTCCTTTGGTAATACAGCTCCCCAAGTTCTTTATATGCTAACGTATACCCTGGATCAATTTGAATCGCTTTGTTAAACGCCTCTTGTGCTCCATCAAAATTTCTTGACCGAAGATAAACTAAGCCTATCTTATAGAGGGGCTTCGCAATCTTTGGATTGAGCGCCGAGGCCTTTTCATAATTACTGACAGCAGGGCCTCCATTGTTTTGCGCGAGATAAGCGTCGCCCAATAGTACCAGAGTCTCAGAATTCTGGGCATCTAGTGACTTTGATTTTGTGAGGAGACTGATTGCCTTGTCAGCTAGTCTGCTATCGCCCAGGTAAGCTTCAGCAATCGCATTCAGTACATCTGGATTTTTGGACTTCGTCATTCCCAACGCTTTGTCAAAATCCATTTGTGCTTTCTGAACATTATCTTCAAGTATACTCAGGTGACCTCTTCCAACGTAATTCAGGGGCTCATCGGGATCTGCGGATATTCCTTTTTCGAAAGATGCAGCGGCCAAATCTCGCTGGCCATTTTTCAATTGAGCTTCTCCGAGATAATACTGCACGACAGAAGCTGAAGGATTAACTGTAACCGTTTTGTTTAGTAAATCAATCGCTCCTGCAGTTTGATCAACCTCGATCAAATAGATGGCCTTTTTTATTTCCTCGTTTTGACCGGATGCAAACATGACGGGCAGAACCAAATAGCAGATTAGTGTAACCATACCGTTGGATCTGCAATAAATATCAAATAATACTTTTTTCATTTTACTGATTTTAAAATGGTTCATGGTTGATTTCTACAATTCTAATCGGCATCGTCGCCGGTACTAATCCTGACTTCAAGACAATTCTCTGTCCTTTGTCACTCGCAACAAACGCCATAAATCCGCTGGCCAGTCCGCTTCTCGCCTCTCGGCTAATCATCACGATGTCGCGCACCAGCGGATAACTTCCCTGAGCTATGTATGCTTGAAAGGGTTGAAAATAACCTGAGTCGCGCGAGATACCCAGAACACGAACGGAGCTTAAGAACGAATTTGCAGTTGAGTCATCCCGATCGCTGATCCAGCTCACGTCAATCAACCCTAATGCATGAGGTGTTTTGGAAACGTACTCTACTACCGACGCATTACTATTAACCGCGAAACAGTATTCAGGCAAACCATCACCTATTGAAAGTGAATCTTTCAGAAACCTTACTATTCCCGAGGTTGGATTATCAAAAACCACAACCGACAAGGGATCCTTCGAACTGAAGACATTGATTTTGCCTTGGAAAATTTTCTTCACCTCGTCAATAGAGATCAATGTATCCGCATTTTGTCGATTTGTGATCAGTGCAATACCACTGGTAGCAATTTTTAACTGATGCGGAATGATCGTTTGCTCAACCAACATATTTTCTTCGTCTTCAACCAACCTTCTCGTTACTACCGTCAATCGAGCCGAGTCATTTAAAAGAGCATCGATAGCATCGGCTTCGCTGAGGTATTTTACCTGCAATTTTGCATTCTGATAAATTCCCTCGAAAGCCTGAATTTCGGCATCGATCAAAGGTTTCAGAGCCTCATCCGCCGTGATCTTTATCGTACCCGCCGTGGGACTATCCAGTATTTTTCCATGCTTATCACGCTCAGCACAACCTACCAGGAACACGATGGCAATGAACCATTGCACTATTGTTTTCATGATCTTTTCCTAAAGTATTTCTGGTAGAGTCGATAACCGCGAAAGATACCGTAGCCAGTCAGCGCGAGTCCTAACGGTATAATATATGGTCTGGGGATGTTAGCCAGTTCGTTGGACCGTAATAATATAGTCATGCCAGCCGCAACGTATACCGTCGCCATCAGTATTCCCAGGTATTTCATCACCAGATCAAAGGTGGTCATGTATTGATCGGGTTTCATACCGCTAGTCTGAACTTGATTGGCAGAACGAACCGACACTTAACTGGCTTGCCATTTTGCTTACCCGGTTTCCATGGTGGCATCATTTTTACCACACGGACTGCTTCTTTATCGCATTCGGCGCTGATACCTTTGATAACCTGTGGGTCACTGATGTTTCCCTCTTTGTCGATTACAAAGCTTACAAAGACTGATCCCTCTACGCCCATTCTGCGCGCCTGGGCCGGATACTTCATATTCTTGGAAAGGAATTTTCCCATTGCCTCGAAACCGCCAGGGAATTCAGCTTGCTGTTCCACGACAGTGAAAATCACATCCTCTTCATTATCCTTCTTTACGACTTCCTCCACTGGATGATCGAAGACTATTTCAGGACCTTCAACATTCTCGGCACCGGTGTCATTTTGTTTTATTTCTTCGACGGTCGGAATTTCTTCCTCTTCAACAACATCCTTGTCCGTTACTTTTGGAGGAAGAAACTTGATGATTGTCTTTACCGGTGGTGGAATATCAAGTTTCGGCGGAGGGGGCGTGTTCTTATCTATCGGTGGAGGCGGTGCCAGTTCATTGTACTTAATCTGTTTCAGCGCTACTTCCTGTACCTCTTCATCACCTTTTAAATACTCGGCGATCGAAGGGTATGCCAGAATAAATGCTACAATCACCGCTGCAACTGAACACGCAATCAGCACATTTCTACTATAAACACTTCTTATCACGTATGCGCCATACGCCTTGTTTCGGTTTTCAAAAACGATGTCATCCCATCGCTTTTGATCTAATTCAGCGGCTTTCATAGGTTCGAATCTTTAATGAGTTCCTTATCGACAGCAGTAATATCCACAAGCGCATACCGCGCTATGTTGCTGATGTTCATCTCATCCAGGATATCGACTACATTCTTGTATTTCGATTCATCCGAAGGTTTGATAAGTACCACCATCTCCTTTATCTGCGCATTTTGTTGCAACAAAACTTTCCGGATTCCATCATTTGAGAAATCTGAAAGCTCAACCTTGGGATCCGTTATCCCCAGGTACCAGTATATCTTATTGTCACCACCAAGAACCAACGTAAGCACTCGCTTCTCATTTACCACCGGTGGCTTATCTTGTTCTTTGGGCTTCTCAGGCATGGTAATTTCCATGGTCTGAGGTTTATTGAGTGTAGTGGTCATTACAAAAAAGGTGAGCAGGAGAAAAGCCAGATCTACCATCGGTGTCATATCGATACGGGTAGACGTCTTTTTACTTCTTACTTTGCCATCCTTTTTTCCACTATCCTGACTTATTTCTGCCATTGTTTTAAGTTTAAAAGTTTATCATCCGACAGTTACTAGGATCCCTTCTCCATGTTTGTAATAAGATTAAACCTGTTCACTTTTCTGTCGATTAGTGTTGTGATAACATTCTTCACTACAGGGTAATCAGCATCGCGATCGCCTTTGATAGCAATGCGTAATTTTGGATTAGTCGTACGTGAAAGCATGATCCAGTCAGCGAGTTCGTTATTGAGTGAATCGCTCGGAATCCCCGGCTGCCTCACCTGTTTCCGTTCTTCGGGCGACATGCTAAGAAATTGTTTCAGGTTACCGATAGGAACACCCAGGCTAGACAGCACTGAAAATGAGTTTACTTCCTGCGAACTAAACTGAATCCCATACTTCTCGCCCATCTTAGTCAGCAACTCCTGGCGATTATATTTTCCGTCCATATTGAAGAAAACGATCCCATCTTTTGAGATGGAAATTGTCAATATATCCGTTTCCGGAAGTTTGATCTCAGAAACAGAAGTGGGCATATCAACGGCCAACGGTTCCTCCGGTGCAAATTTGGTGGTGAGCATAAAGAATGTCACCAGCAGAAATGCAAGGTCAACCATGGGCGTCATATCGATAGAAGTTGAACTTCTCTGAACTTTTACTTTTCCCATATCATGGTCGTTTATCGGTTACCCTTTTGTATGCGCAGTGAAATTTTGAATGATGCTGTAACTGGCTTCATCGATACCGTAGGTAAGCGCATCGATTTTCGTTGTGAAGTAGTTATACAAAATGATGGCAAGAGCAGACGTTCCTATGCCCAACGCAGTGTTTATCAACGCTTCCGATAT
>JAEZBX010000110.1 GCA_023412765.1 Bacteroidota bacterium | reverse complement strand
CTACTACTACTTACTACTTACTACTTACCACTTACCACTTACCACCACTTACCACTTACCACTTACTATCTCATCCGCCCTCTTAATCAAGCGTCCCTATTCCCTTTCTAGGGGGAAAACGTAGGATCAACTATCCTCTCCCTGAACGTAGAACCTCTTTCAATCAGTACTGACGGGATTTCAATTACCTCATTTTCAATTTCCACTTTTTTCTTTGATAGCTTTTTGAACAAGGCTGCAGCAGCTGATCGGCCCATCTCATACGCCGGTTGAGTAATGGTCGTTAATGGAGGATTGAGCAAGCCGGCAATTTGCAGATGCGAAAAACCAATAACTTTTACGTCATCCGGAATCGACAATTTCAATTCCTGGCATGCGGCGTATGCCTGCATAGTCACTTTTTCAACAGAACCAACGATCGCGTCTGGCCGTACCGTAGTGAACAAATCTTTTAGAATCATCATTGTTTCTCTATCAGTGTCCACACATCGCACAATATAGCGTGGATCGGTTTCCATACCGTTATCCCGCAATGCGTGAACATATCCTTTCATACGGTTTGAAATGATGGCAAGATTGCCAAAGGGTGCAATGAATGCAATCCGCGTACACCCCTGCTCTATCAGGTGCCGGGTAGCGTTATAGCCCGATTCACAGTCGTTCGTAACTACCTGGGTTGCCATTGCAAATTCGGGAACCCTATCAAAAAACACCAAAGGAATTTTGAGGTCTTCGAGCTGCGATATCTCACCATTTCCAGCAGCAACAGAAATTAGAATACCATCAACCCTCCCGTTGCGAAGGTTATGTATTATCGATTGCTCCTGCTCAACATCTTCGTGGGTAAGGTAAATCATGACATGATAGCCCATTCGTTGCGCAACCTCTTCAATTCCGTTGATGGCTTCGGAAAAAAAAGTATCAGACACCTCGGGTACTATTATGGCAATATTTCCGCTCCTGCGCCTTTTTAGACTGCTGGCGTAAGGATTGGGCAAATAGTCCAGTTTAGCAGCATATTCAAAGACTCGTGCCTTGGTTTCTGAACTGATTTCGTGGCTATCGCGCAACGCTTTAGATACTGTGGAAACCGCAAGGTTCAGGTCGCTGGCTATCTTTCTAATGGTAACACCCATACAACGAGTTTTTCATAATATAAAACAAGGTTTCACGAAAACGGTTTCGTAAAAAACTGTACTAAATTCTTGATTGTCAAGCTTAAATTTGCCAAGTTGTATAATAGCATAAATTCGAAACCTACTTAAATAATTTCTATGAAACCACCTGTTGAGTCAAATCCTCTGGGTAATCTTGATGAATGGGAAGAAGATCTGGTAAGGCGTTATCCTGACCCCGAAGCGATTGCTACAGGCAAATCAACGGAGGAATATCGCAACTATGACAATCCTGAACGAGATACTGTCCGGGAGTTCTATAGGCTGAACCATCAATATCAAACTTACGACTTCGTAAGGGAAAAAGAAGCGAATTTTCTGACGTTCGATAAGAAGGAAATGCCGATCTGGGAAGCCTTCCAGTTTCTTAATCAACTGGTTGATGATTCTGATCCTGACACGAGTTTAGACCAGATGCAACACCTTCTGCAAACCTCAGAAGCAATCAGAAATGACGGACATCCGGACTGGATGGTTTTGGTCGGATTGATTCACGATATGGGCAAAGTGCTGTGTCTGTTCGGTGAACCGCAATGGGCAGTCGTTGGAGATACTTTCCCCGTTGGTTGTGCTCATTCCGATAAGATTGTTTATCCAGAATTCTTTTCAGCCAATCCCGACTATTCAAATGAAAATTTCAATTCAAAGTATGGGATATATGAACCCAACTGTGGATTAAGAAATGTGCATATGTCATGGGGTCATGACGAGTATGTATACCAGATGATGAAAGATTACCTGCCTGAGCCCGGTCTCTACATGCTTCGATATCATTCGTTCTACGCGCAACATAGGGAGAGTGCCTACGATCATTTGCTCGACAAGCACGACCATGAAATGTTCAAGTATGTAAAGCTTTTCAATCCATACGACTTGTACTCAAAGAATCCTACTCCCCCTGATTGGACTAAGTTAAAGCCGTATTACGAAGATCTAGTAGCAAAGTATCTTCCTGCTACTTTAAAGTTTTAATTCATTAAATTCAAACCTAAACTTTCTAAAAGGAGAAGGAAATCAAAAGCTTTCTCCTTATGAGGCGAAAAATGTCGCTGCACCAAGGTACGTATAGATGAACAGACTCCATCAAAACGATTACATCGTATTCATTATTTACTTTATTGTAGTCGCTTCTTATGGTTACTACGTTTATCGCCGAAAAAACGACAAGGCAACAAGCGGTTCTAAAGATTTTTTCCTTGCAGAAGGATCACTGACATGGTGGGCCATCGGTGCATCACTCATCGCTTCCAATATCTCTGCTGAACATTTCATAGGGATGTCGGGGTCCGGCTTTGCCCTAGGCCTGGCAATTTCTACATATGAATGGATGGCGGCTGCAACACTGATCATTGTTGCCGTATTCTTCATCCCGATCTATCTCAAGAATAAAATCTATACGATGCCGCAGTTCCTTGCCAAGCGGTACAACGATACGGTGAGCACAATTATGGCTGTCTTCTGGATCCTCGTTTATGTTTTTGTAAACTTAACATCGATCCTGTATCTCGGTGCGATAGCCATCACATCAATATCGACCTTAAGTTTTACGTGGTGTGTTATCGGGTTGGGCTTGTTTTCGATCATAGTTACACTCGGCGGTATGAAAGTGATCGGATATACTGACGTTATCCAGGTATCGGTCCTGCTGGTTGGTGGCTTCGTTACGACTTACCTCGCGCTAGACATGCTCTCCGAAAAAGCAGGTGACCCTGGCAATGTGTGGAGAGGACTTTCCTTTCTTCAGGAAAAGGCGGACTCTCATTTTCACATGATATTCGAATCGGATCACCCGTATTACAAAGATCTGCCAGGACTCACGGTCCTCATTGGAGGTATGTGGATTAATAATCTGAACTATTGGGGATGTAATCAGTACATCACGCAACGTGCTCTGGGTGCCGATCTTAAGACCGCGAGGAACGGGATACTTTTTGCGGCTTTCCTCAAACTTCTAATTCCTGTCATAGCGGTGCTACCCGGAATTGCCATGTATGTGTTGCATCAGGATGGCATGTTCCAGCAGGAAATGTCAGATAGCTTGGGCGTTGTAAAGCCAGATCACGCCTACCCTACTCTAATGAACTTGCTGCCCCCCGGTGTGAAGGGTGTTGCTTTTGCGGCACTCACCGCTGCGGTCGTTGCATCACTGGCAGGAAAGGCCAACAGCGTAGCTACCATATTTTCGTTAGATATTTACAAGAAGTTTTTCAACAAAGGTGCCAGCGAGCAGAAGATGGTGCAGACAGGAAAATGGACAGTAATAGTAGCGATGATACTGGCGGGTTTGGTAGCGCCTTCGCTTCGGACTCTCGATCAGGCGTATCAATTTATACAAGAATATGTTGGCTTCATTTCGCCTGGCGTTCTCGCAGTCTTTCTTCTTGGGTTGTTTTGGAAACGAACAACTACGACCGCCGCTTTAGTTGGTACACTGCTGACAATACCATTGTCGACCGTTTTAAAATTTTTGCCTCAATGGACAGATGGTAAATTTCCCGACTATCCGTTCCTGGATCGGATGACCATAACTTTTGCTGTGATCATAGTTGCAATGGTTCTTATAAGTGTGATACGACCTCAGGCATATACCAAGGAACGAGAAATTCACATTGATGCCAGGATGTTTAAAGTATCGACCGAATTCATGGTTGGCTCTGTGATCATCATCGGTGTGCTGAGTGCATTATATATAGCATTTTGGTAGGACCAGCCAGCTTCTCGCAGCACGACCGGATGGAATTCAAAACTTATTAGCGTTGCGTATAACCTAAACGTCTTGGTCGGGTTTTCTTAGTAGATTTTGTAATGTAATTGAACCCTATGGTATACGTGGTTGACGACGACATTGATGATACTGAGCTTGTTCAGGAGGCATTTGCCCAATATCAGTATCCTAATCCAATAGTAACATTTCACAATGGGAAGGCGGTGATGGATAAGCTCCTTGAAGACGCAAATGCAAAGCCAGATGCAATTATACTTGATCTCAGCATGCCAGTGAAAGACGGTTTCGAAACACTTCAGGAAATAAAAACTCACCCATTGTTAAGGATCATTCCGGTAATTGTGTTGACAGGTTCTGAAAGCAAGGACGATGAATTGAGATCCTTTCAACTGGGTTGCAATTTTTTCTTTAATAAGCCGAATTCCATGGACGAATATGAGCCATTGTTAACGGTAGTTAAGAAAGTTACCGGCCATCACGATAAACCCTGACCTGAATGAACGACGTGTACCCCACTAGTTGCAATCAAATGGCTACTTCCTGCAGATAGTCCTTTAGGGTATCGCAAAGTGCATTAAAACTATCGGGCTTAATCAAACAAGCCTTCGCCCCTAGTTTACGAAAAGTTTCTCGCTCTCGCGGATTAGATGTTGTCGAAAGCATTAAAACCGGGAGCTTACTCAGCCGACTGTCCACCTGAATTGACTTCAGCGTTTCCTTGCCGTCCATCACCGGCATATTAATGTCAAGAAAAATAAGATCAGGAGTAACCTTAGTAAGAAGCTGAAGACCTTCAGCACCATTTCGTGCGCCAATGCACACGAACGAAGGGTCAATAGCCTTTACTGCCTCACGGAAAAATTCCATATCCTCCGGATCATCATCGATGTAAAGCAACACTTTGTTGTTCATATTATTTGTTTCAGACAACTATTGGATACTACACAGAAAATTTCAAAGTAACGTTTTGCGCTGCCGCTACCGATTTTATGATTCAACGGTTTCGGGCTCGCCAGATTGAACCCTTAATTCCTCCAGCAACGTACCATTTAGATTTAAGTACTTGTTCAGTTTGATCCCCATTATTGATTTCACATCAACGATTGAACAATGGGAGAGTTTTGGTGAAACCAACAACAATGCGGTCGTTGTTCCCTGACGGTTAACGATGTCTTTAACACCTTCGACAATGTAATACTCATCAGACCACTCACCGGTCTCATCAAGAATTGCAACGTTGATGTATTGTTTTTTGATTTGGTTGAGGATGTCCTTGAGATCCTCATGCTTTACGTTTACTTCCATAGTCCCCACTTTTTTAATCTAACAATACTACCTTGGCCACTTAGACTATTTTCTGCCGAGCAATGTTGCTCGTACTTCGCTGCTTACTTTCGTATGGACTCTACGCAATTAGGTCGATTCGATGCAAAGGTAAAAAAATTTACCACACACGTAAATTTTTTCTGGACAAGGTGTACAACAATGGGAGTCATTTGACTCAACTGGAAATTACAGTTCGCGTTGAGAAAATTTCGAAAAGCATATCCCACTTGCTCGAAATAAAATTGTACAAAATACATTTATAAGTTTTCGAAGTGTATACTTCCCGCTGACGTGTGCGCTAGTCGTTGATACCTGGCGTGATGATAATCTTAATAGACAATTTCATTTTTCAACCTATGTCAGCAAAATAATTGTCAATATCACAATTGTAATAACAAGAACACCAAGCCTGATCAGACCTCTATTCATTGACATCCACAAGGTGATACTTCGTGCGGATGCTACATCCCTGAAATTACCATAGGCTCCTCGATCTTCCCCAACAGGATACCATAGATTATGCTTACGGTAAGGCTCGGCCGCCTCATCGGTTTGCTGCCCTTTAATCCCTTGGCGCGAAAGTACCCAATCTGCATACCACGGCGCTATCTTGTTTCCAACAATCGCTTTATAGGTTGGAAAGCCGACAAGTATTTCCCTCCGATTATGCATTGCTGCGAACACAATTGCTTCCGCTGCAACCTCAGGTTGGTACACTTTCCCCATTGGCATCGGTTCATTCGATACTTTGCTCAACACCCAGCCAAACTGAGTGGTATTCATGGCGGGCAGTTGAACCATACACGTTTTTATTTTGCTTTTTTGATGGAGTAACTCACTTCTCAGTGAATCATAAAACCCCTGGATTCCATGTTTTGCGCCACAATAAGCCGACTGTAATGGAATGCCTCGGTACGCCAGCGCAGATCCTACGAACACAATCGATCCACGGTTGCGTGCTTTCATCCTCTTCAATGCACTCATCGTTCCGTAGACGGTGCCCAGATAGGTAACATCTGTGACACGTTTGAACTCCTGTGGGGTGATATGGATAAATGGAGAGAATACACTATTCATTGCGTTGTTTACCCAAACATCGATCTCACCAAGGTCACGCTCGATACGCTCGGCCGCTGCTTCCACCTGATCGGCATCTGCTACGTCGACGATTACCCTATATGGCTTGCCACCATATTGCTGCACCTCACTGGCGGTTCCCTCCAGTTGTTCCCTGTCGCGTGCGAGCAAAGCAACCTTTGCCCCCTGCCGCGCAAACTGCCACGCTGCAACTCTGCCTACCCCACCCGTTGCGCCTGTTATAACTACCACCTTGTCTTTAAAGTAAGCCTTATCAGGTGTAAAAAGTATAGACCAACCTCCACCGATTTTTCTTTTGATATTTCCCTCCACTAAGGAAAAGCCCATCAACAATATCCCGCAGATGACGCTATTCCAAACGGCATGGGTATTTTCATACGGCAATATCAAAAGTGAAACAGGGAGCCAAACACCTGCGCAGAAATTGAACCATCGCACGCTACGGTTAACTTCCCATATGGATATTGTAGCAGCCGTAATCACCAGCGGGCCTACGATGAAGAAATTGTTTGCCTCAATCTTCGAATAAGCGAATTGCTCTGGTGAGATGGTGATCCAAATGCCAATAATAACGTTAACAATTGCCGCCCACATATTATAGTTTAAGGTTTAAAGTTTCAGGTTTGAGGTTTTGGGCAGAAAGATTGTGATTCTTTCTCCTTGTACCTTAACCCTTTTAGTTTACTTTTTCGCTCAGATAAGCTTTTCCCCAAAACGCATCCCACACAGAAAGTCCACGGCGCTTAACCCGCTGCAGGTATTGCAGACTGGCAAGCAGCTCGTCCATTGCGGGACTGATCATTACAATTGATATTACCGCGGTTACGAGACATAGTGTACACCATGCACCCACAAGCACTGGCTGAAGTATTACCAACAGAACACTTACAAGGCCTAAGGGTCCCGTTGCAATCCCGAACAGCACAACGATCCAAGGTTTCGTGCGCCACCGATTCGTAGACCCAATAACTCCCGTCACGGCATCCAATAGATAACTAAATGCTCCGAGCAACGCATCCGGTATTGGCAAAGCCCTGGATACTTCTGAATTGAGAACCCTTGTACTACCGTCGCCGAAAAATGGTTCCCATACCGTAGATATCACATCGACCTGGTATAAGCCGAGATAAAGCGCGATAAGAAAGCCAACAATTGCGATAAATATCAAAGGCCAGCGTTGTGACCATGCTGATGGATTATAATCCCAAGCGGGAGGGCTGTATAAAACTGCGGAGTTCATAAGGAGTTCAAAACATTTGCATTCGTGGGCATGACCTTATCAAATTTCTTATAAGAAAAGCGAGCTTTTTCTGAACCACCGATAACCATATGGGCCCAAAGTCATTTCGTTCCCATTCGGATAAGTTTCATATTCCTTATCCGCGAAATACTCAATGAGATGCTCCAGCAGATGCTTGTCTAGTTCGAGTTTAACGGTTGCATCCCTGTCGCTAAAATTATGTACAGCGAATGCATAACCATTTTTCCATTTGCAGCCGTGGGCCAATACTGCAGGGTTATCGGTTTTGATTACCTCATAATCACCCCAACCAAATTCCATGCATTCTTTCCTCGCGGCGATTATCCGTTCAAACCAGTTGAGCAGCGAAGAAGGATTGCGCATCTGGTCATGAACATTCACATTCGCATATCCAAAGTGACCGTCACGAATCACTGGCAGCGGTAATTCCTTTTCTTTGTATGCAGAGAAGCCACCGTGTTCTTCGCGCGACCACTGCATTGTGGTACGCACACTATTTCGTTCTGGCAAGGACAAGTTTTCGCCCATTCCGATCTCATCGCCATAACGTAGGACTGGCGTGCCGGGAAGAGAAAATAGTAAACTGTATGCAAGCTCCATCCACTGCCGATTATTATCAAGCATGGGTGCCAATCGTCGGCGTATACCCCTACCGTAGATGCGCATATCTTCATCGGGAGCAAACGCCCGATATACCTCTTCACGCTCAGCATCTGTCAATCGCTCCAGGTCCAGCTCATCATGATTGCGAATGAACGTTCCCATCTGCTCTTTCAGAGAAGTTTGTGGAAGCTTATCCAGGGCCCGCTCAATAGGTTCAGCACTTTTCCTTGCTAACGCCAGGAAAATATGGTTGTTCATGTAGAAATTAAACAGCATCTGTACCTGGTCACCCTTACCGAAAAAATCCTCATATTTTTCCGGCTCGGTATCTACCTCTGCCAATAGTATTGCATCCTTGCGGAGGTCTTCAACAAAGCTTCTGGTATTCTTAAGAAAATCGAAGGGATTGCCGTCGAATTTTTCGTTCCCTTTGTTCCTTATCATGTGTGGCACCGCGTCCATGCGGAAACCTGATATTCCAAGCTTCAACCAGAAGTGAAGGATATACCTTATCTCTTTCTGCACATCCGGGTTTGTGATATTGAGATCAGGTTGATGGCCGTAGAAAGTATGATAATAGTACTGACCCGCCTCTCTATCATACTCCCAATTTCCATCCTGATGATGACCAAAAATGACATCCTCGTGCGAGTTCTCTGGTTTCTCATCAAGCCAGATGTAGTATTTTCGATATTTTGAATTTTTGTCTTTTCGTGCTTCCTGAAACCACGGGTGGTCTACTGACGTGTGGTTAAGTACCAGGTCAATGATCACGCGTATGCCATTTTCTTCCGCGGCATCAAGAAACTCTACGAAATGTCCGAGCGTCCCATACTTCGAGTCAACGTTTAGATAATCTGCAATGTCATATCCGTGATCGCGATTAGGTGAGGGAAAGAATGGCAAAAGCCAGATACAATTTACCCCGAGACCGGCCAGATAATCGAGCGAGCGAGTCAGTCCGATAAAGTCTCCAATGCCATCACCATTCGAATCCATAAAACTTTCGACATGAACAGAGTAAATGAGTGCGTTTTTATACCAGTATTTTCCTATCACATGCGAGAATCGTTGGTTGATGTGGCATACCCATGATAATTTCATGCCTTGACGCCATCACTTATTAGAAACCGATTTCGCCTAAAAACAAGATTTTCAAAAATTCATAGCCGCTGAGTGTGGAAATAATTCAATACAAATGTGGAATTACCGCATGCCTGTATGTTCAACTGGAAGGTTACATAATAGTTTTTCGTTGAAACTTTAGGGTGGCGACGACTTGCTTGCAAAAAGCGAAAGTCCATTTTTGCGTTGACTCGAATTACGATTGATAGCGCTAATTCTCTGCTGACTGTTTCAGTTTTTCGTGATCCTTCCGAACCGCGAAACTAAATGGCATGACTTTTTTATTCGCGTTAGCTTACCATCCCAAACTATTATGGCAAACAAAAAAGATAAATCACCCATCGTGCCCGAGCAACAGACAGGACGTGCAATCGACGCAGCAAGCTCTATTGAATTACCAAAAGAAGAAAACGCTAAAATATTTTTTGGAGAGGCAAAGGAACGGCTGTTGAATGTTAATGAATGGAAAAATATCGCCGGCACCCTCTCCGCAACATTTCAGCTTGTTGATGCGAGAGGAAATCGCGTAGATAGAAAAGCACAAAAAGGTGACTATTTCAAAATTGATATTCCTGGCCCTGGGTCAAAATCCGGAGAAGGCTACGATTGGGTACAGATCGAAGAGATTGAGAGTGCGTCATTGCCAGATGGAGAAAGGTA
>JAEZBX010000098.1 GCA_023412765.1 Bacteroidota bacterium | reverse complement strand
CGACAACGGTATCAGTAAATTCGAAGTCAGCAATGGTATCAGTTCATATAGCATCAAAAATGGACTTGAAGGTGCTGTAAACAGTCTCTGCAGATACAATGGTAAGCTTTACGTTGCTACTAATTCGGGGTTGTACTCGCTAAAGCCGGGATCCTTCCCAGCTTTTCCTGCGTTATTTCAAAAAGTAAGTGCAATCCATCGGTCATGCTTTAGAGTTATGACAGTCGACGACCGAATGCTGATAACGTCAAGCGATGGCTTGTTCGAAATGATTGGTGAGAAAGTGATTCTAATTGATAATGAAGCATCCTATCCAATTCACCGCTACAAGGACGATAGCACACGTATAATTGTCGGATTTGGAGATCTTCTAAAATCTTTCAAGTTGGAGAAGGGACGATGGCACCCCATGGGAGAAGTGAAAGATATTAGGATCGATGTCGTGGATTTCCAGGAAAATCAAAGCGGTAAGATATGGATGTCAAGCTATTCGCAAGGTGCCGGGCTTCTTTCATTTCCCAAACAAAATGGAATCCCGGACTACAATGCGCCAACCGTTAAATTTTTTGGAGTTAATGATGGACTGTTGGATGGATCTGTCACAGTGAATTTCGTTAATAATCAAGAGGTATTTCAAGTTGGCTCCAATCAAAGAACTTTCGCATTTGATTATGAAGCCTCGCGATTTGAGGAGAAACCAAATTTCGTTAGTAATCTCGGTCTTAGTGATAAAAATATTTTTGTTGTCAGTGATGATGACGAATCTGGAAGATTTTTCTTCCGTACGATGCCGGATGATGAAAAACGACAGGAAATTATTCTACTTGAACCCATCAATGGAAACTCTTTAAAAACAAGACGATTCAACATTTCCAGGATTTCTGATCACGTACACATCCATTTTTACAATGAAGGTAATACGCTTTGGCTAGGAGGTGCCGACGGCATTGTGCGTTTTGAGATGAATAATGCAAAGGCACCGGATTCCATCTTTCATACCTATATCAACAAAATAATTGTTCTTGGCGATTCCATTTTTTTTGAAGGCATTAAAGATGCGGCTCCTGATGTTACTTTTCCTTATCAATCGAACTCATTCCGCTTTGAGTTTACATCCACAAATTATGCCTCTGAAGAAAGAAACCAATTTCAATACAAGCTTGAAGGATACGATGAAGCATGGTCAGATTGGACAGCCGAGAACGTTAAGGAATATGCGCGTTTATGGGAAGGGACATACACGTTCCTGGTAAGGTCAAGAAATTATGCACAACAGGAAGGTAGCACAGACAAATTCACATTTACAGTAGCGCCACCGTGGTACCGCACTTGGTACGCATACCTGTTCTATCTCGCGATTATTGGTGGGCTCATCTGGACATTCGTTCGATGGCGATTGCGTGCCGTGCTGGAGGAAAAGAAAGCGTTGCAGGCTGAAATCGAATTTCAGACTAAAGAAATCAGGCAACAAAATACGCGGCTCGAGGAACAATCAGAAGAATTGAGACTGAACGCTGAGCAGTTAAAGGAACTTGACAAAATGAAGTCCAACTTCTTTGTGAATATTTCGCACGAATTTCGGACACCGCTTTCTCTCATACTCGGACCTCTTGAGAAAGTCATCGGGGAAAAGGAGGCAGGTAAACTTAACTTCACGCAGCTGGAAAGAATGCATCGGAACGCCACACGTCTTCACCAGCTTATTAACCAACTTTTAGATCTGGCCAAACTTGAGTCAGGTGGAATGAGACTGGATATCACCCAAGCTGACTTGCTGTATTTCCTTCGTGTGGTGGTTTCTACTTTCGAATCAATGGCTGAGGCTAGAAACATTCGCTTCAATGTTCAGATTCCAGCAGGATCCTTTTTGACTTCTCTCGACATTGAGAAGGTTGAGACCGTACTTTACAATTTGCTATCGAACGCTTTTAAGTTTACGCCGGAAGGAGGGGAGATATCATTTGCAGTTGATTTGCCCAGCGAAGGCGAGTCCTTCACTTCTATATCAGTTACTGATACCGGTCCGGGAATACCTGAGTCGGACATCGGCAAAATATTTGACAGGTTCTACCAGGTCGACAGTTCCAGTTCGAGAGAATTTGAAGGAAGCGGAATCGGCTTGTCTCTTGTAAAAGAGTTGGTACAGTTGATGGGTGGCACGATAACGGTGAAGAGTGCCTTGGGGGAAGGCACTTCGTTCAAAATACAACTACCATTAGAGGCAAATTTGGCAATCGCAGAACCAAACCTGGGCTATCTTCCTGATGTTCCACTGAAGCCTGAAACAAACCCTATTGACGTTCTGCCTGAGTCAGATAACGATTTAACGGATCGTCCACTGGTTCTTGTTGTAGAAGATAACACCGACCTGCGGGCATATTTGGCCGAGATCCTTGAAGATGAATATCGCCTGGAATTGGCCGAAAATGGTAAGGAAGGACTTGAAAAAGCGTTTGAACTAGTCCCCGACCTGATCATCAGCGACATGATGATGCCAGTGATGGATGGTTTCGCTTTTTGCACTGAAATACGCAAGGATGAGCGGACAAGCCATATTCCGTTTGTGCTTCTAACCGCCCGAAGTACAATTGAGAGCAAGCTGGAAGGCCTGGAACTTGGTGCTGACGAATACATCACAAAGCCATTTAACACAATGGAGCTGAAAGTCAGGGTGAAGAACCTGTTGGAACAGCGCGAGCAACTCAGGAAAAGCTTTAGTCGCGAGGTTACGGTGCAACCTAAAAATATTTCAGTTACATCGGTGGACGAGCGGTTTTTAACCCAGGCAATGGAAATAATGGAAAGCCATTTGTCGGACGACCAATTCTCGGTAGAAAGGTTCGCAGAAGAAATGGGTATGAGCCGCAAAAATCTTCTCCGGAAAATTAAGGCCCTCACAGATCAGTCCGTTAACGAATTTATCAGGAACTTCAGGTTGCAGCGCGCGGCACAATTACTTGCCGCAAACTCAGCTACTGTTAGCGAGATCGCATACAAAGTAGGGTTCAACAACCTGTCTTACTTTTCTAAATGTTTCAAAGAACTCTTCGGAGTCGTCCCCAACGAGTATAAAGGGTAGTATACACCCCTTATACCTTATACCCTATACCTCCCCCTATTCCTTATTCCTATTCCCTATTCCTCGCTACCTCCACAGGGGATGTCCCTTCAAATTTTCTTCATTTTTGGCCCCTTCCAGGCCGTTTGTCCCATCCGTGTTAATCCTTGTCCCAATTGTATCAAAGGATTTTGCATCCCGGAAATTGCTTTTGCGTGCTAAGACACAAACAAAAATTTAACCTCAAAAACAAAAAAGTAAAAATGAAAACGCAAACTGAAGCCCCTTCAAACAGAATGAGATTTCCTAAAGTAATGATGCTCGTATTGCTTGCAGGTATCTGCATGCTCTTCAGCTGTTCTGACGATGATGAAGCTAAACCTGACACCCGCGCACAATTTATAGGAACCTATGCTGTCGAAGATGTAAGCGACGATGGCGATGTGTATGAATATGACATTACGATTTCCAGTGCCAATGATGGTACACTTAACCTGTCAAACTTTGCCGATATATTCAATGTGCCGGTTAAGGCTCACGTGGATGGGACAAAGATTACCATCAAGTCGCAATCCTTCACAAATCCAAGCAGCGGCAATACAATTAAGGTATCCGGTTCGGGAATGCTCACCGGAAATGTCCTGAAGTTTAACTATGTAACCGAAGGCTACCTGGACTACATAGGAAATTGCACTGCCAACAAAAAGCAATAGTTCGAGAGGTGAGTGTTATTCGCCGGTCAGGGGAAAGCAAGTGACAGAAGCGGCTGGCGGATAACCATTCATACCCTTTTTCAATAAGATTCACCAATTGATAAAAAAGACATACAATGAAAATAATTATTCCCGCTATCAATAACGTACTTATCTCCCCCTCAGCAAATATCCTTCTTAGAACGTACCTTATGCCGATCCTCTTTGCCCTTGTTACATTAACCGGTTGCAACAAAGATGACGATGAAGACTTCAGTGCCGACATAGCAAAGGTAGTAGGCACATATTCTGTCACGGATACTTTTGAAAATGGTGATGTGGATACCTACTCCATAACCATTAGCGATGCAAAGGACGGCGGCGTTGAGATTTCTAATTTCGGTGATATTATGTATGTGCCCGTGAAGGCAATGGTGAAAGGAAATGCATTCACCGTTCCAGCCCAAACATTTAAGGGCAAGTCGATGACCATTATTATCAGCGGGAACGGAAACGTGAGCGGCGATCAAATTACTTTTGATTACACCATTGATACGGGTGATGACGAACTTTTGGAACACGCTTGTGTTGCCAGGAAGAACTAACATTGCGAAAGTTTCTTGGAGGCGAGAACGTCCTCCAGAGGAGTTTTCAACTTTCGGAATGTCAATACCGACGAAAGAAAGACTTAAGTGAATCCATAATTTCTACCCGATCAGTAGAGTATAAAACATCCTGGCTTTGGCTATTAAACGCTGCCAGGATGTTGTAATATTCAGCCTCCGACAATTCATTCTCTTCCATGATCTCTTCGCGCAACAACTGATCGTGGATTACTTCTACATACGTTCTGATGCGATTGTTCTCATTAATTAACTTCGTTGCCTTTCGCTTATCTCGTTGGCCGCGTGTGAAATATTCCCAAGGTGATGAAAAGGCATCGGCAGTCGACATTTTTCGAGGTGCTTCCCGTGGGGTCCTAATTATTTCTCCCTCACTCAGTCTTGTCCCGGAAATCGTGATTTCTTTCAATATGCGAACCCTTTCTTTCATGCGAATCAAAATATCTTCTTCCTCAAAAAACAACGGTATGGTTAGATCAACATATCCGATGCGTGATAAAGTGAGTGTATCTACCCGTTCTGCCGCGATATAAAATTCTCCTTTGGCATCCGTAACGGTACCTCTACCCGAACCATTCACCTTAACGTGAACACCCTGAAGCGGAACAAGGGTTAAAGAATCTACTACAATTCCGTGAGTTTTACGTTGGGCAAAAGCGCTGATCGATAACAGTGTAGCGAATGCGAGCAGATAAAATTTTATTGTTGAGCATATTGGCATTAGCGACAGCAGTTTGATATTGGATGCGACGTGTCGCGTTTAAGGTTTATTCGCCAACTGGCCACATGCAGCATCAATGTCTTTTCCACGGCTTTTCCTAATGCGTGTTGTGATGCCATTCCGTTCAAGCAAATCCATATACATGTTCAACGATTCATGAGAAGCCTGTTGAAAACGGCCATCGTCTATTGGATTATATTCGATAAGATTAACTTTAGAGGGTACTACCTTGCAAAATTTAAGTAGCGCATTCGCATGCTCAGGAGTGTCATTGATATCTTTCCAGACTACGTATTCATACGTCACTTTTCGTTTTGTTTTCTGATACCAGTATTTCAATGAATCCGCGAGATCGCTTAGGGGATTTGTGTCGTTGATCGGCATGATTGCGCTCCGGGTTTTATCAATCGCGGCGTGCAGTGATACTGCCAGGTTAAACTTTACGCCATCATCAGCCATCTTCATGATCATTTTCGCCACCCCGACCGTTGATACAGTGATCCTCTTCGAGGCCATGTTCAATCCCTTTTGAGAGGTAATTTTATCGATGGCTGAAATCACGTTACTATAATTCAGCAGCGGTTCACCCATTCCCATAAATACGATGTTGGTCAAAGGCCGTCCAAAAAACAATTCTGCCTGTTCTTTGATAGCAACCACTTGATCATAGATTTCGTCTGCGCTCAGGTTGCGCTGGCGTTTGAGCCGGGCAGTAGCACAAAACTGGCATGCAAGGCTACATCCCACCTGAGACGAAACGCAAGCGGTTATCCTCTTTTCAGTGGGAATCAGGACAGACTCTACCACCATCCCGTCAAACAGCGTTACAGCATTTTTGATGGTGCCATCGGCACTTCGCTGCATATGATCAACGTGAATATGGTTGATGGTAAAATGTTCTTTCAGCATGTCCCGCAATGGAACTGAAAGATTGGTCATCTGGTCAAAAGACTTTGCCGACTTATTCCATAGCCATTCATAGACCTGTTTTGCCCGAAATGGCTTTTCACCGCGCTGCTGGAAAAATTCCGTCAGTTCATCAAGTTTAAGTTTGCGGATATCGCGCTTGGACCCAGTCTCTACCATCATGCAAAGGTAGGGAAAACATCAATTGGGCCGTATGGGTTCCGGAATGCAGTCTACGAAGATGGGAGTGACACCTTATTCGACTCTAACGAAGATCTTCGTTTCACACACCCTTGAAACGTTTGAAATGATTAAAGAATCATTGGTAAGCTTTTCTACCGTAAACCCATCGATAATGGTCCTTGATTTCTTGTCGAGTATATAGAGAGATCCCTCGTTGTAACGGTACAGAAATGACTTCGAATTGTAAGATTTTTTTTTGTTAATGATTTTGGTGCTCTCCGAGGCAGTATTGTTATCCTTAAACTCGAGAATCTGGGGTTCCGCGCCAGATAAGCCCTCCATGTCCTCCGCCATTTCCTTAACAGTAGCTTCTTCCCCCTCCTCTAATTCGCTTTCTACACAATTGCTTTGTTTTGCCAATTGCCAACGCCCTACTATAGATTGCGCTTCGCACACCATGACGCTTGAAGTCAAGCCGATGACAAGGATAAAGATTTTCATATGCGGCCGGGGTTGTAAATTAACATTGCTGAAATTTTCAGTCCGTCAGAAATTAATTGTCAGTCAGTTGATAGTCAAATTTACCAAAATTCGCGCCATCAATCGTTAACATTACTTATTTACTTTGTAGAACTTTTGGAGCTATTTACCGTTCCCTTCTCTTTGGAAAACTCCTTTTATTACGCGTAATTTTCGGCCTTCTTAAAACCTGATGGATAAAAGTACTGCGATCGTTATAACCGGTGGATACCTTGACACCGGCCAGGCTAAAACAGCACATGGATTAATTCGAGGAACGGATCGTTTTTCAATTTTAGCAATTATAGACGAAAGAAATAAAGGTAAGGATGCTGGCGAAGTACTGGACAACACCAGGCGTGATATACCAATCTTTTCGTCTATAACCGAGTTTGTGCAGAGCACCCGGCAGAAGCCTCGCTATTGTATTATTGGGGTTGCCACAAAAGGTGGAGTGATACCAGAGTCATTGCGCGCGCAATTGAAGGACGCATTGGAGAATGGTATAAGTCTGGTGAACGGCCTGCACGAATACGTGTCGGATATACCCGAACTGGCATCTCTTGCAATGCAAAGAGGTTTGGAGATCATAGATGTCCGAAAACCCAAAAAAGCGGTAGATCTTCATTTTTGGTCCGGCCGAATCAAAGAAGTCAAATGTCCTAAAGTTGCTGTTCTAGGTACCGATTGTGCATTAGGTAAACGCACTACCACTCGCTTTCTGGTAGAGGCTATGCGAAAAGCGGGGTATAAAGCTGAAATGATTTACACCGGGCAAACTGGGTGGATGCAGGGCGCGAAGTACGGTTTTGTTTTTGATTCGACCTTGAACGATTTTATTTCGGGTGAAATGGAGCATGCAGTAGTAACTTGCTATCACGAAGCAAAGCCTGACATAATTTTTATTGAGGGACAATCATCGCTGAGGAATCCAAGTGGCCCCGCCGGAGCAGAATGGATTGTATCGGCCGATGCAGATGCGGTGGTGTTACAGCATAATCCTTCGCGCAAGCAATACAAGGATATGGAGTATTATCCAGCGTATCTGCCAGAGCTAAAAGATGAAATTGCATTGATCAGGATTTATGGTGCGCCTACCGTAGCCATTACAATAAATTCTGCAAAAATGTCGGAAGCGGATGCCCGGGCTGCGGCCCACCAATATGAGGCAGATCTTGGAATCCCTGCTGTTCTTCCTCTTGAAGATGGCGTGAGCAGCCTCGTTCCGGTTTTTGAAAATCTGATTAAAAACAGCCTGGCTCAAGTGTAAATTTCCTTGTAACACTATTTAAGAAATGAAAATTAAAGACATAAAAGTTTGGAGTGCTGATCTGGGCAATACGAAGCCTTATACTATCGCTTTTAAAACTGTAGATGAGGTTAAGAATGCTTTCGTCGAAATTACGCTCGACAATGGTGTAACCGGAATTGGCGCAGGGAATCCCAGTGAATATGTGGTGGGAGAAACCTTAGCCCAATGCCTTGACGCGCTCAAACCAAAAAACATTCAGTTTTTGATTGGACGCGATATCCGGGAGTTAAACCAGCTTACATTTGATGTCTGGAAAAAGCTGCCAGATAACCCTTCAGCGAGAGCAGCGCTTGATATAGCCCTTCACGATGCATTCACAAAATATCTGGACGTTCCGTTGGTGAAATTTCTTGGCCAGAAAATTAAAAAGCTGCCGACGTCGAACACGATCGGTATTAAAAATGTCGAAGAAACTTTAAAGGAAGCGCAGGACTATATCAAGCGCGGATTTAAAGTTATCAAAGTAAAACTTGGAAAGGATCTTGAGGAGGATGTAGAACGAGTTCTAAAACTCCGCGAAAAATTCGGGAACAGTATTGTGATCCGGGTGGATGCAAATCAGGGCTATACATCTGACCAGACCATTCAATTTTACGGCCGCACGTATGACAGCGATCTTGAATTGATTGAACAGCCTCTTCCTGCTAAAGAAATCTCAGAGATGAAAAGCCTCCCAAAAGAGGTTCGACAAGTAATCGCTGTTGACGAATCACTCATTTCACCAGCTGATGCCATCGAATTGATTAAACCACCGAAGGCTGCCGCTATTTTTAATATTAAACTCATGAAATGCGGGGGAGTGAGCCAGGCACTTAAAATTGCAGACATAGCATTACACGAAGGTGTCGACCTATTTTGGGGTTGCAACGACGAAAGTATTGTCAGCATAACTGCCGCACTACACGCAGCCTTTGCATGTTCCAATACCAAGTATATTGACCTCGATGGTAGTCTTGATCTGGGCCGTGACGTTGTAAAAGGCGGATTTATTCTTAAGGATGGTTTTATGATGTGCTCGGATAAACCGGGGCTTGGGGTGGAGAAGATACTTTAGGGTTTAAGGTTTGAGGTTTAAGGTTTGAGGTTTGAGGTTTGAAGTTATTCCGGATCGGTTATTTTCCGCCGGTGACATCCAGAATTGCGCCGGTAACATAGGTCGCTTCATCTGAGAGGAGCCATAAGATCGTATTTGCAACTTCCTCTGGCTGTCCGGGCCTTTTCAGGGGAATAGTATTCTTCAGTCTTTCTAACCGGCCAGGTTCACCTGCTTTTTTATGAATGTCCGTATTAATGAGACCAGGCCTGACAGCATTGACCCGTATGTTCTCTTCGGCGACCTCTTTTGCCAACCCTATGGTCATGGTTTCAATCGCCCCTTTGGACGCGGCGTAGTCGATGTATTCAAATGGTGCGCCGAGTCGTGCAGCAATTGATGAGATATTTACAATGCTTCCTCCGATGCCATTCGATTTCGTGGACATTCTTTTTATAGCTTCCCGAGCACATAAAAAGCTTCCAATCACATTCGTAGCAAAAGTCTGGTGTAGACGTTTTTCTGTCATATCGATAAACCGCATCTGTGATTCGATAATACCCGCATTATTCACCAGAGCAGTTATTCTACCAAGCTCGGAGTCGATGTAATGGAAAAGCTTTTCAACTTCCACTTCTTTGGATATGTCTGCTTTGAAAGCGATGGCTTCGCCGCCGTTGCTCCTTATTTTGTGCAATATATCATCGGCGGCTGATTTGTTTTGATGATAGTTGATGCATACGCTGTAGCCATTCATAGCAGCGCGGCGTGCTGTAGACGCGCCGATGCCTTGGCTCCCGCCCGTAATCAAAATAACTTTACTCATGACCCTAAAAACGACTTATTTGTATTTATATGCGCCTTAATTTGCTTCCTTTCCAGGAAACTACGCAATGAAACAGACGAATTCACGAAATTATCTATATTGAAAACCCCAAAATCCTTCAACCTAATCTAATAGAAAATGAATAAAAGAAAATTGAACATTTTTCCGATGGTGATGGTGGCCATTGGACTGTTGGCGTCAGCGTGTCAAAGCAAAAAAGAGACTGACTCTGAAAAAACAGACACTTCTTCTGTTGATTCTGTTGCTGCGCTACCAACGCCAGTATCCGAACCGTTGGTAACGCATATTTATACGGCTGATCCATCTGCTCATGTTTTTGACGGAAAAATTTATATCTATCCATCACACGATATTGAATCTAATGTTCCGCAGGATGATTTGGGTAGTCATTTTGATATGAAAGATTATCACGTTCTTTCAATGGATAGTGTGGGAGGTAAAGTCACTGACCATGGAGTTGCACTTGATATCAAAGATGTTCCGTGGGCCGGTCGGCAAATGTGGGCACCTGATGCAGCGTTCAAGAACGGCAAGTATTATCTATACTTTCCAGCCAAAGACAAGCAGGATGTGTTTCGCATCGGGGTAGCTACTGGCACGTCACCCGCAGGACCCTTCAAAGCCGAGCCTAATTATATCAAAGGAAGTTATAGTATCGACCCGGCAGTCTTTACAGATACTGATGGAACATCGTATATGTACTTTGGTGGAATCTGGGGTGGACAACTCCAACGCTGGGCGAACGGTCAATATGATTCGGCGGGATCCAAGACTGACTTGCAGCAAGACGGTCAGCCAGCCATAGCTCCGAGAGTAGCTCGCATGGCTAGCAATATGCTAGGCTTCGCTGAGCCCGTCCGTGAAATAAAGCTTCTCGATCAACAGGGCAACCCTATACTTGGTGGAGATCATGAACGTCGTTTTTTCGAAGCGTCGTGGATGCATAAATACAATGGCAAATATTACTTTTCATATTCTACCGGCGATACTCACTATATCGCTTACGCTACCGGAACCAGTCCCTATGGTCCATTCACATATCAAGGTGTAATACTCAACCCGGTTGTTGGTTGGACTAACCATCACTCGATTGTCGAGGTGAAGGGCAAGTGGTATTTATTCTATCACGATAGTGTTCTCTCTGGAGACAAAACTCACTTGCGCACTGTAAAAGTCGCGGAGCTTAAGTATAGGCCGGATGGATCTATCGAGACTTTCGATGCTTATGTGAAGTGAAGCTGCTCGCAGGTTATTAGTGGTAATCGGTGGGCTCGATTGAAGTTCAGCGGTACTATGATTTAGCGTATCCTTAAATCTAAAGGTAATCGGTTTGCTCGATTGAGGTTCAGCATTACTTTGATCGTGCGCGCATTTAATTGAAAGGTAATCGGTAATCGGTCGGCTCGATTGAAGTTTAGCGATAGTATGCTGGAGCGCACGCCCGAATCTAAAGGTAATCGGTGGGCTCGATTGAAGTTCAGCGGTACTATGATTTAGCGCATCCCTAAATCTAAAGGTAATCGGTTTGCTCGATTGAGGTTCAGCATTACTTTGATCGTGCGCACATTTAATCGAAAGGTAATCGGTAATCGGTCGGCTCGATTGAAGTTTAGCAACACCCTGCTGGAGGAGCCTGCCTACCAGACAGGCGACCGGACAGGCAGGCGCACACCCACGATTAACTATAAACTATTAACTATTAACTATTAACGAATAACTAATAACGACTCAAAGTTTAGAATTACTCACAAAAGCAATCCTCTTACTATCCGGTGACCAGCTCGGTACATTGATCGTGCCTTGTCCTCCGAAAACATAACCTATGGTTCTCGCGACGCCACCTGCAGCAGGCATCAATCTCAGGTAGATTTTCTTATAGAAGGGGTGGCTGGTCGGGTCAATATCTTTTGGAAAAGCAACATAAAGGATCCATTTACCATCGGGTGAAAAATGCGGAAACCAATTGTTGTATTCATCAAAGGTCACCTGCTCTTCATCACTACCATCTGGTTTCATTCTCCATAACTGCATTGTGCCGGTACGTACAGAGTTGAAGTAAATGTACTTTCCATCCGGGCTGTACTCCGGACCGTCATCAAGAGTTGCATCTTCGGTAAGAATGGTTTCTTTTTTTGTTTCAATATCAACGGACACGATGTTCCATTCATTATTGC
>JAEZBX010000057.1 GCA_023412765.1 Bacteroidota bacterium | reverse complement strand
GTTGACACGAGTTGTCTTAGAAGAATTGGTTTGTTGCAGGCTCTTAACATCAAACCTCAAACCTCAAACTTTTAACCGTAGTTTACCGTCTCTCAAACCTACCCGACTTTTCCTTTATTCTTATACGGTAAATAATAGGATTCTTTTCGAACGTCGCCTGCCTGCCTGTTGGCAATGGTCCCATGCGGTGTGGCTGACCCGCTCCGCCCGACACGATCGGCGAAATACGCTTGATTAAAAAATCGCTGCCCCTGGCTGCTTCTTCAGCTTTCAATTCTTCGAAGGTACCCCATACTATTACGCTTACCCAGTCGTAAAGGTTTTTAATATCGTCAACCTCGAAACAGCATTCAGGATTTTCTCTAAGGAAATTAATCTTCATGCCCTCAACCGTATGCCCGATTATCGACTCGCCGTCATAAGCATACGTAACAGGAACCACGTAGATTTTTTGTTGGGAAGAGCAACCAATTCGACCAACAACGTTAGACATCAGAACGTCTTCGATTTCCTTTTTTGTGAGTTCACCAAGCATGATGTTAAGATAAAAAGAAGTTTTTACAACCCTCCGAAAGTTTTAAAGATTACCGCTGATTATTTTCCTAGTAATGACTTTGGGAGGGTTCATCGAAGTAGTTTCGAAGAGCTTAAAATAAACTCACCACCCCATACACCCCCACGAGCAGGATCGACACCACGCTAATCCAAAAAGCAACGTTGTAAACCGCACTTGATTGAATCAACTGCACTCGCGAATATTTAAAATGGTATGCGGCATATACAACTATGAACAACAGACAGGAACCCACCACTCCGCCAGACAACACCATCAGCACAGGCAGTTTTATAAACAAAAACGCACATGCCCACAACAAGGGAAAAATCCAGGCTAATATGGCAATAACCTTTTTTCTTTTGGAGATATCGAAAAAATTGATCCAGCCAAGCTGGCCAAAAATATCTGGAAATAGTCTTGTCCAGAATGCAAGGCTGGCATACACACTGGAGAACAACACGAAAAACGCGCCGACCAGATAGATATTTCTTACACCCTCTCCGAGGGATTGAGTATAGATGAGTGCAAGCGTGTCGATCACTTCGGTGCCCTGCGGAATTTCACCTCGGCTATGCAATATTGATGAGCCCAACAGATAAAACGCTACCGTTACCGTTGTATAAATAATCATTGCAAAAATAGCATCCACGTGCATCGTTTGAATCCATCCCCGCGCATGCGTCCGCCACTGCTCTGTGTCTTCCCTCGGCCCGGTGTACGATGCGTATCCTTTCTCCAGGCACCAATAGTTGTACGCAATGATCTCATCGCTTGCAACACCGGTGATACCAAATGCTCCAATAGCAACGGCGATGACCTCACTAGAAAATCTTAGCTGAAACCCCTGGAGGACATCACCGAAGGAAAAAGCGAACGGGGTGTATTGAACAAAATAGAGCGATGTCATTGTCAGAATGGTGAATACGCCAATCATAACGAGAGAGCCTTTTTCGACAATCGAATAATTTCCGCGGTAGATTAAACCCGAAACGAAAAAACCAACTGCAAACGTCAAGATGGCAATCGGGATGTCATCAAAAAGCTTGTTTAGAATAATCACGGTTCCTCCAAGCATACCTCCGAGTTGTACAATCTTGAGCAGGACAAAAACGAAAATGATCCATATCGTCCAATTGCCTTTACCGAATCGTGGACCGGGAAGCTTGTTGAAAGCCTGCATCACCGTCTCTCCAGTCAGGATAGTATGTTTTCCAAATTCCAACTGTACCGCTACCTTCACCAGGCAACTTACGATGATGATCCACAGTGCGGCAAAACCTGCTTTTGCGCCAAGCACTGTCGTTGCAATAAGCTCACCAGAACCTACAATGGACGCCGATAGAATAAAGCCCGGTCCCAGGAATTTTAGTTTCCCTGAGAAGGTGGTTGGAGCGTCTTTGCGCGTCGCTGCGGAGATGATATAGGGATCCTTTTTCAGTTGCTGCACTGACATGGCAAATGAAAGATATCCAAAAAAGTGTCTTTGTGGTGAACAATTTTATCTATCGATACCAACTCACCTTTGTCCTGTGTTGAGAACACCAAAATGTTTTTCCCAATTTGCTTCTACTTTTTTCGCAAGCTCTGTTTCACCGAACTGGTAGAGTACCCGCTGTAATTCACCAAGTATTGCAACATTCATCTGCAAGTCCCGACCATATGAGCGCTGTTTGATATAATAGGTCGCGAGTTCGTCGGCGCGTGTGCTCATTATATTAGCAATCTCAAGTGCTTTTTCCTTTTCTCCTATTTCAAAAAGCATACTTACAGTTTGAGCATTAGTGAAATCAAATGGTATCGATTTGTCAGGCATTTTCTCCAACGCAAAAAAGATTACTTCTTTAGCACGAGCCGTATCGCCTTCAAAGATCAGGAATTCGGCCAGCGAGTTAAAGCTGCTTCTATGATTGAGAAACATGTTACGATAGTCCTGGTTGAAATAGACCTTTGGATCGTCAGTGTTTCGGAACTGAAATTTCTTCAGCATGTTTTCATAACTCGCCTTGGTATTTACCAATTCCATTTGATTGAAAGGACGAGGATTGTAAACCGGTAGTATGCGATAGGCATTACCCTCCTGTACAACGTAACGGCTGAGGTCTACACTGAATTGAGACAGCGACGTTGCGTTTACATAGAGCGGTCTCTCCCAATTGGATGTGGCAAGAACATCCAGCATTGCCAGATCTTTTTTCTCAAGTCCACCCGTTCTAACGCGGAGTCGCATTTCTGGAACCACAAGTGAATCCATTCCCTCGGGAATAATGCCCATGCTCTTAACTTTTTCCACATCAACCTTCAACACAATTTCTTTTGCAGGCAGCATATTCCTGGTACCTCCATAATTCGGATGCAGCAGACTCTTGTTATTGTCTCTTACCAGTTGAAGGAATCTGTGCAGGTCCATCTGTTTAATTCCTGCATCATAGAATGGCAGGTAATCGTTGAGACCACTCTGTTCATAATTCTGAAGCGTCAGCGTATAGGGGAAGGGTTCGGAGGTATAATGGCGACGCATGCTTTGCTCGATATACCAATCTGTGTTATAATAGCTAAGTACTATAACACGCATATCAGTACGTACACCTTCGACTTCCTGCGCGTACCACAGCGGGAATGTGTCGTTGTCACCGCCGGTAAACAGTATCGCATCCTTCGCGCATGACTGAAGATAATTCACGGCAGAATCGACCGAGAAGTAGCGGTTCGACCGATCGTGGTCATCCCATCCAGCAACAGCCATTACTACTGGCGCAGTTAACCCGATCAGTGTGGCGACGATCGCCGATGTCTTAATATTCTTAATATACTTTGAGAAGTATTCGGTCATTCCAATTACTGCCAGACCGATCCAAAAACAGAAAGCATAGTAGGAACCAGCATAGATGTAATCGCGTTCACGCGGTTCGGAGGGCGGCGAGTTTAAGTAGATCACCAGCGCAACACCTGTGAGGATAAACAACAATCCAAGTACGGCAAAGTCTTTTGTATGATTGACAGATTGGTAAAACATGCCAACCAATCCAATGATAAAAGGAATCATGAAAAAGTTGTTCCTCCCTTTATTATTCGCCAACACTTCCGGGAGCTCGTCAAACCACCCAAAGGGACTCAGCCAGTCTGCATTTTGAATATCGCTTTCACGACCAGCGAAATTGAAAAAGAAATATCTCACGTACATCCAGCCAATCTGGTGCTGGAACATAAATTTAAGATTATCCCCATAGGTGGGTTTCTCGCCTTCGGCTAAACCTAAATTGTCTCTGTAAATCTGGACGTGTGAAGGATCAGTACTCCAAATACGCGGAAGGAAAGTTTTAGATCCTGGAGGATATTCATACTCAATTTGCCTATCCTTGATTTCATAGCGATCCTTACCTTTTTTATATGTCGCGGCTCCTTCCTTGTAACCTATGACGTCAGCGGTAAAATATGGACCGAAGAATAATGGTCTGCTACCATACTGCTCACGCTTCAGGTAGCTGACAAAACTCATCACGTCCGAAGGATCATTTTCATCGATCGGAGGATCATATGATGAACGAATAACGACCATGGTATACGACGAGTATCCTATCAGGATAAAGGCCGTCGCGGTCAGGAAAGTGTTTAGGACAACTTTCTTATGTTTTTGAGAGTAAATGATACCCCAAACCAACGCGGCTATCAATATTGAACTAAACACGATTACACCGGAGCCGAATGGGAGACGCAAACTGTTAACAAAGTAGATTTCAAAGTAGCTAGCGATCGTTGGAAGACCCGGAATGATAAGTTCGTTGATGAAGAAAATGATAAGCAAGCTTAAAAGTAACGTTGCGATTATCCCCCACGTTGAAGGCACATACTTCTTGAAATAAAATATAAGTGCAAGGGCCGGAATGGTTACAAGGTTCAAAAGGTGGACTCCTATGGAAAGACCCATCATATAGAAGATTAGCAAAAGCCAACGATTTGCTTTTGATTCATCTTCGATCACTTCCCATTTCAACATCGCCCACACAACGAAGGCGGTAAAAAAAGATGACATGGCATAAACTTCAGCTTCCACCGCTGAAAACCAGGCAGACTCTGAGAACGTGAGAGCAAGAGCGCCAACGATACCTGCACCCATCAAAGTCCAGGCTTTTTCCACAGTGATCTCAGAATCTTTAGTGATCCTCATGACCTTGCGACCGAATAGAACGATCGACCAGAACAGAAATAAAACTGCAAAGGAGCTGGCAAGCACGCTGCTGAAATTTATCCAGTAAGCCACCTTGGTTACATCTCCCATTGCAAGGAACGAAAAGATTCGTCCGATGATAAGAAACAACGGGGCGCCTGGCGGGTGGGGTACTTCGAGTTTGTATGAAACGGCAATAAATTCTCCGCAGTCCCAGTAGCTGGCAGTTTCCTCCATGGTGATCCAATAAGTAATCAAGGCCACCCCGAATATCGCCCAACCTGTTATATTATTGAGTCTTTGAAAGTTCATCAAATCGTTATTTCATTGTTCGTAATGCACGTGGATAAGGCTAGTCCTTAGGATCTTATCCATAAATTAGGGCCGAAAATAGTGAAATTTTGGTTGTGAGCAGGTCGCATTTATATTTGAGTGCGTTTACAATGGTAAAAATGCATATAACGATGCCGCGAAGGAGCAACAGTATTGGCGAATTGAATGTAGAGTATTTGACAAAACCTATACAAACCGAATCCGATAGTTATCGAATAGAACAAGGAAGCCCAAATGATGAAGTGATCGGTCTCGACGGTATTGTTCCAGATCTAAGTAATTAGGTCTCCCAAATTGCTTTGAACAAGCAGCGTGTTTGACCCGAGCGGTACTTCGATGTTCGATATTCCGTGTTCAATATTCGATGTTTTATTATTAATTCCCGTGTATTATTCCCCTTCCTATTGAAGCCAATTCCCTTCATATCCCTCGATTCCCAACATGCTGAAATCAAGGCGCACGTACATAAAGCATTTGAAAATGTCTACGAACAGAATTGGTTCATACTAGGAAAAGAGGTGGAGGCATTTGAACAGGAATATGCCGCATTTTGCAATGCTTCCCATTGTATTAGTGTTGGCAATGGACTCGATGCCCTTTTCATTTCATTGAAGGCGTGTGGAATAGGTCCCGGCGACGAGGTGATTGTGCCCTCGCATACTTTTGTCGCGACCTGGCTTGCTGTGGCAAGAACGGGTGCCACAATTGTTCCAGTTGAGCCCAACCTTTCAGCATTCAATATTGATGCGCAAACAATCCTTCCGGCAATAACAGAAAAGACGCGCGGTATAATACCTGTCCATCTTTACGGTCAACCATGCGACATGTCGTTTTTAAATGAAGCTCGCAGCCGGAATATTTTTGTGATCGAAGACAATGCACAGGCCCACGGTGCTAAGTGGAATAATCTGGTAACAGGTGGTATAGGAGATATCAGCGCGACAAGTTTTTACCCTGCAAAAAATCTTGGATGTTTAGGAGATGGTGGCGCAGTTGTAACGAATAACGACAAATTTGACCAGTATGCCCGACGTTACCGCAATTATGGCTTTTCCGAGAAGAATGTTTCGGATAGCCAAGGTGTCAATTCCAGGCTCGATGAAATCCAGGCAGCGGTATTACGAATAAAACTTCGATACCTTCAGGAATGGAATGCAGAAAGAAAGAGATTGGCAGGCCATTACTTCGCCGGATTGAAAGGAATCGAAGCGCTCACGCTTCCCGTAGCGATTCCTGGGGCGACACATGTTTTCCATTTATTTGTTGTGCGCACTTCGCGAAGGGATGAATTGCGGAATCATCTTACTTCAATGAAAATAGGAACAGGAATTCACTATCCGGCTCCACCACATCTCCAGGAAAGTTTTCGAATGCTGGGTTTCAAAAAAGGTGATTTTCCAGTCGCGGAAGAGATTGCTAACACGTCACTGAGCTTACCACTTTACCCCGGAATGGAGACCAGCGATGTGGAGTATGTATGCGACACTATCCGGAAATTTCTTCAGAAGTAACGACTTTATTAAGGGCTTGCTGAAAAAGCAGGGAATGGTATTAACTCGAGGTACTTCCTTGGATCTCTGCCGGTGCGGTGGCCTGGTCGAAATGCGGGGGTGGTCCGGAAGGCGCGATGGCCAGCATATTTCGACCCACCCTTATCTTTTTGGAACTTTTTCTTTTGGGTGAGCAAAAGAAAAAGTGGATAGGTAAAGAAAACTTATCAAGCCATTATAACAGCATTAAGTGTATGGAAAATTTAGATAGCGTTCATTTTTTGATTTTCATTTTCACTTATCAGCAAACGCTATTTATAAACAATCGCATAAAAACCCAGCCACAAGAAAAATATGAGGATATAGGAACAAGCAACAATTATCCATACATACCGCTTCTCCTTTCGCGCATGATGATGGATACCACCGACAAGCAAAAACCAATAAATTATTTCAAAAACATTTAATGCCCGAAGCGGATATGCCCAACGCTTGTCCAACGTTTCAATATCTACAAAATTGATCAGTGACAGGGGATAAAAGCCACTTATGTCATTTAAAGTCGGGTCTGTCTCCACAAACATGAACCAAAGGATCTTCATAATCTCGGGAATGAGAAAAACATACTCCGCAGCGATCACAACACCCCAGCATTGACTATAAGTGACCCGATAACCGAACATGAAGCAACCGATCCAGATCACAAAGGCGATGACCAGGAATTTCCAGAGGTAGACAAGTGGAATTGAGACAAATTTTATCGTGCTTATGGTCCTTAAAACCATCCCCTCTGGACGGTCCTGAAGGAACTCAAAAGCAGCAGTTTCGTTTTCTATAAGACTTATTTTGATATAAAGGAGTAGTAACGTGGCAAGGCAAAGCAGCACAAAAAGCAACCTTTTGTCGGCTGAGAAGAATGATTTAGTTTCGTGCTCCATCTGGGGCTTAGGTGTTTAGGTGTTTAAGTGTTTAGGTAGCCTGCCGGCTCCAAGTTAGGGTAGGGAATTTGAAGTGAAAGAAATTAAGAATAAAAAAGCGAATAGGTTTTGGGAATGCCTCAGGGTAACGCCTGATCTTTTCCGCTTTGTATGTTGCCGATCATGGGTAGTTGCTGTGCTGATGGCATTTATGTCGTCGATGGTACAGGCGCAGACAATTGTTAAATCTGCGTCTACTGCAAAGGATACCACTATCATCCTGATTTCCGATTTGCATGTGCAACTGGAATGTACCCAGGCCCTCAACGACCTTTACAATTTCAACTTTCCCCGGGCAGAGCAGCAATTCAATTACTTAAAGACAAAATTTGCATGGCATCCTCTTCCCTATTTCCTGATGGGCTTAATTGAGTGGTGGAAGATCATGCCAAATACGAAAGACACTTCTCATGACGATACATTTTTCGCGTATATGGATACCGCTATTTATGTGGGCGAAAATCTTTACAAGAACCATCCCCCCTACAAAACCGAAGCTGCATTTTTCCTGGCTGCGGCCTACGCATTCAAGGGAAGGCTATACGCAGATGAGGAGCGAAAAAACTGGCGCAAGGCTATTTCAGTCGGCACCAGCGCGCTCGACTATTTAAAGTACGGTAAAGAGAAGGAAGGCTTGAATCCGGAGCTGTTATTTGGGGATGCACTATATAATTACTTCTCTGTATGGGTGCCCGAGAATTATCCGGCTTTAAAACCTGTACTGTGGTTTTTTAAGAAGGGTGACAAAGCACTGGGACTTAAACAGCTGACAGAAGTTTCGTACAACGCATTTTATACACGCACGGAGGCCATGGTCTGGCTTATGCGGATCCTGAACAGCTATGAGAATGATCAGCCAAGAGCGTTTCAGATCAGTGAATACCTCCACACGACATATCCTAACAACCCATACTTCCATCGTTACTATGCCCGGATGTTGTATTCCATGGGAAGGTTTACCCAGGCCGAGCCCGTCTGCAGAAATATTTTGATGAAGATTGATAGTGGCCAGGTTGGGTATGAAGCCACGAGTGGGCGTTATGCTGCTTTTTTTCTTGGACAGATATATGAGGCCAGAAAAAAGTTTGATGAAGCGAAAGTCAATTATGAGTTATGCATGAAGTTCGCGGAACAGATCGGGGCAACCGAATCGGGCTACTATTTATACTCCATGATAGCCTTAGGCGAAATTGCTGAGCGTCAAGGGAATAAGTCTGAAGCAAAGAAATGGTTTACGGCGGTGAAAAAGAAAGCCGACCGAAAGGATGAGGCCTTTAAGGATGCCAAGAGAAGGTTGAAGCGGATGGAGAAGGGGGAGTGAGAAAGTTGAAAATGGGCAGCGAACTTACAAGGTGTTGTCAATTATATCGGAAAGCCGGATCTTAGCCCACAAGCATTTTTTTAAACTTACGACGTCGCCATTTTTTGAACTTCAACGATTTCGTGTGTTCTGCACTTCGTGACTAAAAGCGATCCCATATTACTTCATAGGCCTTTCTTGGAAGAATCCTATTTTCCAAACTTGGATGGACTTCGGTTTTTGTGTTTTCTAAGCGTTTTTTTCTTTCATAGCTTCCATACGGAATACGATTATATTAAGGAATCATCGATATACTTTTTTGTGAAGTCGATCCTTTTCAAAAATGGTAACCTCGGGGTCAATTTCTTTTTTGTTCTAAGCGGATTCCTAATAACTTTTTTACTTCTAAGGGAGAAGAAACAATATGGTCAGATCCATATCATCAACTTTTGGAGAAAGAGAATCCTCAGAATTTGGCCACTCTTTTACGCCTGTGTTTTCTTCGGTTTCTTCATCTTCCCAATATTGAAGACGATGTTTGGGCAACATCCAAATGAAACGGCCAATCTTATCTACTACTTGACCTTTTTAAACAATTTTGACTTCATAGAAAAAGGCCTTCCAGATGCGTCGGTTTTAGGAGTTCTTTGGAGCGTCGCTATAGAAGAACAGTTCTATTTTATTTGGCCTCTCCTAATTGCCACGATACCCGTGGGAGGTTATAAATATTTATTTTCAATCATAATTATAATGACGTTAGTATTTCGAGCTTGGTTTGATATTCCATCCTATTTAGAATATCACACCTTCTCATGCATCGGCGATATGGCCATCGGTGGACTAGGCGCAGTTTTAGTGCAAAAAAATTCCGTCAGAACAATGATTGAAAATACTCGTCCCGGATTCATTGCAGCTCTTTATTGCGTAATGATTTTAGTTTTCTTCTTCCGGAGTGAAATTGTGGAGACCTCGCAATCAGTAAGGATTTTTGAGCGATCGATAGTAGCTGTTTTATTTCTATGCATCATACTTGAACAGAATTATGCAAAGCACTCGCTATTTAAACTTGGAGACTTTAAGCTTCTGTCGAAATTAGGAACTATTACCTATGGACTCTACTGTCTTCATTTCATAGGAATTCTCATAACAACAAATGCGTTTAAACTTTTTCAGTGGAACAATCACGTGTGGCAGGTTCTCTTTATGGAGACATTTGTAGCACTAATGATTACCATAATGTTGGCCGCGATTAGCTATCGATATTTTGAATTGCCTTTCTTAAGACTCAAAGAGAAGTTCTCATATCTCCAAATTCCTTAATTATGGAGCTGAGAGATTTAATTGTTACGCCGTTATTACTCTTAGTTGTTATTGTTGCAGCGCATCTAGTAAGACCACGGGTTACAAATTCTGTAACGCGCCGCTATTTCTTTCCAGCGTTGGCTGTAAAAATCATTGGTGCTCTCGCAGTCGGATTCATTTACCAATTTCATTATGGCGGTGGCGATACATTTAATTACCATACGCATGGCAGCAGGCATATTTGGGAAGCGTTTATGGATTCGCCGACAAAGGCCTTTAGACTGTTGCTGACTGATGGGCAGACATATAATGACGTTTATAAATATGCGTCCAAAATCATTTTTTTTCCGGATCCACAATCATATGCTATAGTTAAGATTGCTGCTGTATTTGACCTCCTGACTTTCTCTTCCTATTCATCAACGGCGGTGCTATTCGCTCTCGTGAGTTTCGTAGGGATGTGGATGTTTTTTCAGACGTTTTACGAGCAATATCCAACTTTACACAAGCAACTGGCAATAGCTGCTTTTTTCATTCCGTCAGTTTTCTTTTGGGGATCGGGTCTTTTAAAAGACACAATTACACTGGCGTGCTTGGGCGCAGCAACATATCAGATCTATCGTATTTTTATACGAAAACAATTTGGCTTCAGGCACCTCATGCTACTAACGCTTTCGTTTTATGGACTGTATTCTATTAAGATCTACATTCTTTTAACTTTTTTACCAGCGACCATCATTTGGGTATTTCTGGCCAACCTGGCGTCTATCCGTACCAAGGTGCTAAAGATTATGTTGGCCCCGTTTATGTTAACTGCGGCCATCACACTCGGATACTTTGCCATGGTAAAGGCAGGAGAAGACAATAGCAAGTATTCGCTCAAGAAGGTGGCTATGACTGCCAAGATTACAGCCTACGACATCGGATTTTATACCGGACGCGATGCAGGTTCCGGCTACGCGCTTGGCGAACTTGATGGCACGTTAACCTCAATGTTTAAGCTTGCACCCCAGGCAATTGTTGTTTCTTTGTTTCGTCCTTATCTCTGGGAGGTAAAGAATCCATTGATGCTTTTGTCGGCGCTGGAAAGTCTAGCCCTTCTTTTGATCTGTATTTTAATTGTTGTTAAGTTGAACGTACGACTGGCTAGTTGCATTAGCCATCCTACAGTCGTGTTTGCGCTCATTTTTTCGATCGTATTTGCTTTTGCTGTGGGAGTATCCACTTTCAATTTTGGGACGCTGGTGCGATACAAAATTCCTCTATTGCCTTTTTTTACTGTGGCCCTAATTTTCATTTGGGATTATTCAAAGAGAGAAAGAAAAGTTTCACCATTCGAAAGCACAGAATAGTTGTCAATTACTTTTTTTCTTCCGGCAGAGCCCATCCGCTTCCGAAGATCAGGGTTCCTGATAAGGTTTGCCAGCGCTTCGTACCATTCTTCGGCAGTGGCACACAAGAAACCGTTAATGCCATGCTCGACAATCATTGGGTTTACACCAACTGGTGAGACTACCGCAGGTATCTCAAGAGCCATATATTGAAGTGCTTTGAAACCGCACTTCCCCTTCGCCCATTCGTCATCAGGCAAGGGCATAATTCCTATATCAAATTGCAGAAGGTCAATTATCTCTGAGTTAATCGACCATTTTACAAACTTCATATTGTCTAAGTCATTGACAATTGGCTTCTTATCTGCAATGATGATGATCTCCGTTGAAGGGAAGTCTTGTGAGATTCTCTTAAGTATAGAAACAATCTCCTCAAAGTATTTCAATGTAGAGTGCGAACCTGTCCAGCCAATTCGAATCTTATCCCCACCGCCTTTGTCGGAGCGAGTATATAAGTTCGGGTTATGTAAGTTTTTTGTATCAATAGTAGTTGGGTTGAGAATAACTTTTCTGTTGAAAATCCGTGCGTATCTGAGCAGGTATTCATTTCCGCAACTAACTTTGTGTGCCCACCGGCATATCGAAGATACTTTTGACCTCCATTTACTTGCCTTTAGAAACAGCGACTCTTTCCTGTTGTCGGTTACCCATATTGCGTCATCGAAGTCATATATAACTTTCTTTCGAAGTATTCTAACAAGTATCCATTCAAATAAAGGAGGGCCGACAGGTGTTACTTCCCGGTGAATAAATACAAAATCATACATTGGTGATTTAGCTGTCGCTATAATTCGTTTTGCAAATCCTGAAATAAGTGCTCTGAGTTTGGCGAATTCGTAACCCTTTGAATAAAACACCTTCCAGTTACTATTATCGAGAAATGATTGTATCGTAAGGCTATACTCTTTGCGTTCGAGGATGGACAAATATTGCTCGAAGCGAAAGCGCTGGGAGGGCGATTCATGTAATGGATAAGGTATTAGAAACAATATTTTTTTTCCCACGCAGTAATTTTAATGAATAATTTGACTTTCCAAACATTCAGCCAGCAGGCTTGATTCCATGGCAATTTGTACGATGATCAATTCATGATAACTTCGCAAATAACTAAAAAAGAGCTTGCTTGATTGCCCAAGTCACACCTTTAGAAGAGTCAATAGAAAACGTAGTCGATGCGGAAAAGCGACGGCTTTTTGATTTTGGCGAGATATGGACTTACAGGGAGTTATTTTACTTTTTCACCTGGAGAGATATTAAAATTAAATATAAGCAAACAGCTTTAGGATTTTTGTGGGCGATACTTCAGCCACTGCTGATGATGATCATATTTACACTTTTTTTTGGGCGAGCATTAAACATCCCGTCGCAAAGTCTGCCCTATCCTATTTTCGTCTTTTCGGGTCTCTTGCTATGGAATACTTTCTCTTCTGGACTGACAGCTTCCGCCAATAGTATGGTCAACAATGCACCAATTATTAAGAAAATTTACTTCCCGAGACTTGTAATACCCGTATCATCAATTTTCGTAGCTATTTTTGATTTTTTAATGGCCTTTATACTTTTTGTTGGTCTCCTAATTTTTTACCAACAATCAGTTTCACTAACCGCATTTTGGAGTTGGCCTTTAGCAATAGTGATCTGCCTGATTGGAACCATGGGACCAGGGACCTTTCTCGCCGCATTAAATGTAAAGTATAGGGACTTTAGATATGTTATCCCCTTCTTAGTACAGGTGCTATTTTTTCTAACACCAGTAATCTACCCCATATCACTACTGAAGTATCCTATGCTGCAATATCTGCTGGCCCTTTCACCAATGTACGCCGCCATCGAGCTTTTTAGATATCCCTTAACCGGGGCAGAACTTGATCTCGCTTTCCTTTTGATGAGCTTGTCATCAAGCTTGATAATCTTAGTGGCAGGACTCGTTTATTTTAAAAGGACAGAAGATTTTTTCGCTGACTTTGCGTAACAGAATTTTTTAAGTGAAGCCGATTTTAGAAGTACATCAATTAGCAAAGAAGTATAGGATCAGACATCAGGCTGGAGGCTATCTCAGCCTGAGGGAACGAATGATTAATGCATTCAAATTTGGAGATTCTAAATCTGAAGATTTCTGGGCAGTAAATGATGTTTCATTTGAAGTCCAGCCTGGAGAATCTATTGGAATTATTGGACGCAACGGCGCGGGTAAATCTACGCTCCTCAAGATTCTTTCCAAGATAACGCCACCCACGAAAGGGAAAATCATTACCCGGGGACGAATGGCTAGTTTGTTGGAAGTGGGCACAGGCTTTCATCCTGAATTGACAGGCCGAGAAAATATTTTCTTTAATGGTTCGCTGTTGGGTATGAAAAGGCGTGAGATCGAAGCAAAGTTTGATGAGATAGTGGATTTTTCTGGCGTTGAAAAGTTTCTTGACACTCCACTAAAGCATTACTCGAGCGGTATGCAACTGCGTCTAGCCTTTTCGGTAGCAGCTTTTTTGGAGCCCGAAATATTGGTGATTGACGAAGTATTGGCAGTGGGAGATGCAGAATTCCAAAAGAAGTGTTTGGGTAAAATGGAGGATGTAAGTAAGAGCGGCAGAACGATTTTGTTTGTAAGCCACAATATCGGAGCAATAAAAAACCTTTGTAGCAAGGGTATTGTACTTCAAAATGGCAGAATGATTTACAGCGGCGACATTGAAACCGCCAGCAACATTTATCTAAATCCCGTCAGAGGGAAAACCCTACTACGAGGTGTTACGGACCGGCCGCTTTGGATAGAAAAATTTGCGCTCAATGGCATCAAAGAAGATCCAGTGCTATACTATGGTGAAAGAATGGTTTTGAGCATTACCTGTCAAAGCAAAACCAAAAATAATATATATATCGGTTTTGTTATTGCAACCATTGATGGAGTTGTCATCCTAAATGCAAATAATAGATACCAACCAAAGACTTTATTTCTTGCCCCATTTAAATCAACTGAGGTCACTTGTGATTTGGGAGTTGTGCCCTTTATGGAAGGCAAATATTCGGTAAGCCTTTACCTAGGGGATGAGAGCAGAGATCATCACATAGTAGAAAATATTTTAACCTTTCAGGTATATGAGAGGGATATTTGGGGGAACGGTAAAACTCCTCCCAAAAGGGTTTCAAACTTGTGGTGGGATACGGATTTTAAGATCTTAAACTAGAAACTTTAAAAAGATTGGATACACTATACGTGCACGAGGAAAATGTTCACAATTTAACAGCCCCGCGCGAAGTTGTGCCCATCATTATGTCTATTGTAAAACCGAAGAGCGTTTTAGATGTTGGTTGTGGTATCGGCACCTGGTTAAAAGTTTTTGAAGAGCATGGCGTCACTGATTACTTGGGTGTCGACGGCAATTATGTCAATCGAAATTTGTTGAAAATCCCTCAGAGCAATTTTTTTCCATTTGATCTTACTAACGAATTAGTATTAAGGAAAAAATTTGACTTGGTTATTTCTTTAGAGGTTGCCGAACATATACCCGAAAAGTCTGCGGACTTGTTTGTAAAAAGCTTAGCGTTACATAGTGACATCATCCTTTTCTCGGCCGCAGTTCCAGGACAAGGTGGACAAAATCATTTAAATGAACAATGGCCAAAATATTGGGAAAAAAAATTTGAGCGTCATGGTTTTTACTTTCACGATATCGTACGACCATTGATATGGGAGAACAATAAGGTGGATTGGTGGTACAGGCAGAATATTTTTCTCCTAACCAAAAAATTTTCAGACACTCCAATCCATGCCTCCATTCATCCTGATTGCTTCGCGCAGCTAGTTGAGCGAGTCAGGAAATGTGACAATCAGTCGAGTGCTTCCGAAGAAATTGGAGTTTATCATTCACTGTTGCGCCTTATGAGATCAATTAGGAAATCGACGCTAAGAACCATCAAATGAGTCAATGCGGTGTTTCGGTAATTATTTGTTGTCACAATAGCGCCGAAAGGCTGCCAAAAACGCTTGAGTACCTTGCAAATCAGCAAGTACGCAAAGGTATTCAATGGGAAATAATTGTCGTTGATAATTTATCAACAGATAACACGGCCCAAATTGCGCAACAAGAATGGGAAATACGTAGCGGTCTTGTGCCTATGAAAGTTGTACGGCAGGAAATTCCTGGGCTTAGCTACGCTCGACAAAAAGGCATTGAGGCATCCTTATATGACCTTCTGATATTCTGTGACGACGACAACTGGCTCTTCCCAACGTACGTTCAGCACTCCTTTGAATTAGCAGAAAAAAACAGGCACGTTGCTGCCATTGGAGGCCAAGGAATTGCAATTTCTAATGTCGAATTGCCCAAGTGGTTTGATTGCTATAAGATGTATTACGCCTGTTTTCCACAAGCTGAGTCAACGGGAGAATTGAAGGGGAAGATGGCAAGGTTATATGGCGCAGGCTTGGTTCTAAGGAAAGAGAGCTTCCAAACTTTGATCACAAAAGGATTTAGCGCCCTTATAAGCGATCGAATAGGTACTAAACTGACCTCCGGTGGCGACAATGAATTGTGCTATGCACTTCAATTAACAGGGCACAAACTGTATTATTCTGAGGATTTGAAATTTTATCATTTTATTCCAGAAAATCGACTCACTAGAAATTATTTGCTTAGGTTAATTAACGGGATATCATATTCAAGCATGGCTTTGATCCTATATCACTATGCCATGACTGAAAAGAAGATTACTCGATTTACATGGACGAAGGATTTTGCCTATCGACTATTTGTTTTCGCCTTCACTTCAATAATGACTCTGACTAAAAGGGATCCACTAGAAAAAAAGTTATCGATTCAATCCTCCTACTCGGCCCTTACTGCTATAATGCAATTACATGGAAAATATGAGAGCGTATATGAGCAATTATTAGCCCTAAAACGATGAACAAACCTCTTATATCAGTATTGATTCCTGCCTTTAATTGCGAAAGATTCATAAGGCAATCTCTTGAGAGTATCTTAAATCAAACATATCACCATCTCGAAGTAATAGTTTGTGACGATGCTAGCACTGATAATACTTGGCGAATCCTTTGTTCATACTCTGATAGTAGATTAAAGCTCTACCAGAACAAAGAAAATAAAGGTGTCGTCAATACTAAGAACTTTCTTTTATCAATGTCTACTGGGGACTATCTTGCCTTCCAAGATGCAGACGACTGGTCTGAATGCAATCGGATCGAGATCCAACTAAAGGCGTTTTTTTCGGATCCATCTTTAAATGCGTGTTGTACATCATATAACAGAATTGACCACAAGGGGAATCAAACAGCATTGATCTCATCAGGAGACGCATATCTTGATTTTACGAACTACAATAAAATAGCCTTCTGTCCTAACTCGCTTCTAATTCGAAGTAGCGTTTACAAACAGGTAGGCGGGCTGCACGCCTTTTTCTCAGGATTACATGGGGAAGACATGTACTGGCTTTCAAGAATTATCTCCGGTAATAAATGCTTGTTCTTAAATATGCCGCTATACTACTATAGATTTAACGAAAATTCGATAACAAATACATTTGACAATAACAATAAGCTAGTGGCAATAGAACTGATTGAACAACTAATTCTGCAACGGGCGACGGAAGGAACTGATTGGTTAGAACGAAATGATAAAGACGCTATTGATGGATTTATAAAGACTAAGCTAAATAACAAGAAGTGGTTAGCCGAAAAGTATCGCATTTTTGCGGCTGTTCAGCGAGATGGCAGAAAAAATAAAATATCCAGAGAGTTAATTTTTAGGGCACTGAGGCTTAACCCATGGAATGCAATGACTTATAGGACACTTGCATATATCCTCTTATCAAGGTCACATAAATAATGGTTGCCTTTTTTTAAGAAACTTAAACCATGGATGGACACAGTATCCTTAATCAAAATTTTGCGAGATAATTGAAAATACTGTTTACGATAGAAACTTTAACATTGGGAGGTGCTGAGCTTTCGCTTGTGCGATTAGCCAATGCGTTGAAAATGGATCACGAGGTTGAAATTTTTAGAATACATCGCCAGAAAGTAAACGAGTCCTTGGTAAAAAAGTTGCAGCCTGGCATAGTTTTACGACATCCCAGTAAGTTTTCTGATTTTTTTCTGCGGAAGGTAGATCGAATATTCTCTAAATTAAATTTAGACTTTGCAATAAGCCATTACTTAATTAAGTCTGAAATAAAAAAACTTGTCTGTAAAGGGAATTTTGACATTGTCCACAGTCATCTTTTTAAGACTGACTTTTTAGTTGCTTCTGCACTTAAAAACGCAAAAATTCCATTTGTCTTAACAATTCATGGTGATTATTTGAACTTCTCACAAAATGCAAAGACACTAAAGTTATTAAACTTCGAAGATAAACTTTGTCGCATACTGGACCGAGTCGACGGAATTGTTTGTATCTCAGACAAGCAAATTAGATTTTTGCATGAATCAAGCTCAACGCTAACACCTACGAAGTTAACTAAGATATACAACGGCTTTGAATATGATAGAGAAATTCAGCCGCGCAAAGAACAACCTTTTGTTTTTGGGATGGTGGCACGTGGCATTCCGGAAAAAGGTTGGGAAACCTGTATAGAGGCGTTCCTTAGGCTGAAACATGAAAATCTGCTTTTGATCCTGGTAGGGGATAGCTCATACCTTAATACCTTAAAACAGAAATATAGCCGAGACAGCCGAATTCATTTTGTTGGATTTGTAACTGAGCCTATAACTTGGATTAGTAAATTCCATGTTGGCCTGCTTCCCTCTTCATATGCTTCTGAAAGTTTACCGACAAGCATTATAGAATATCTTTACGTTGGCATTCCAGTAATCGCTTCAGATGTGGGAGAAATTTCCAATATGATCAAAACTCACTCAGGAGTAGCCGGAACAGTTCTCCCTCCTGATACCCTGACCTCTCAATCACTCGCTGAAGTTATGGAGTTATATTTGACCGATCGAGGATTGTACAATGACCACGCCAATGCAGCGAAAGAGGCATTTACAAAATTCAATATGAAAAAAATAATAGGAGAATTAGAATGCTTTTACAAATCCGTCGACACAAAATGAAAATAAAACAAACCCCATTATACAGGTTCGTTGTAGACTTATTATATCGCTTAGTAATTAATCCAATTAATTTGAATAGGCTGAATCGGAAAACGAAAATAGTAAGAAACCATGCCGGCGCCAGAGATGTTTTTGAAGTTATCTATAAAGAAAATCTATGGAATAGTGAGGAATCTATCAGCGGCACTGGCTCAACGTTTTCGAATACCGTTCAAATCAGAGAAAGGTTGTCAGGTTTTATTAAGGAACGACAGATTAAATCAATATTGGACGTGCCTTGTGGCGACTTTAATTGGATGAAGCATGTAGATCTTTCGGATGTAAAATATATAGGTGCGGATATTGTAAGGGAAATTATAGTAAAAAACAAAATTTATGAAACAAGTTCGAAGAAGTTCATAACACTTGACTTGTTAAAGGACGAACTCCCAAAAACTGACTTAATTTTAGTACGCGATTGCTTTGTTCATCTGTCCATCTCCGAAATCCAAGAGGCAATCGCCAACATACTAAAAAGCGAAATAACTTTTCTATTGACGACAACATTCTGCAACCTCCAAGTCAATAAAGACATTTCGACGGGGCTGTGGCGTCCCATTAATTTAGAGCGCAATCCCTTCAACTTTCCTTCGCCGCTTGAAACAATAGACGATTCCGGCACAGGAAAATTTAATGACAAGCGCTTAGGCTTATGGAATATATCAAATCTACGAAAGCCTTAAAATGAGATTTGCAATTCGAGATGACGACACTAATTACTATACTTCGCCGGAAGAGTTAGAGTTTTGTTATAAATCGATTTGGGACATCTGCCCCGCGTCACTATCGCTAATTCCATTTGTTCAGGGTAATTGGCGTGAATGGCAATTCAAGTTTTACAGAGACGGCAAAATAGACGAATGGTCTGAATGGGAAAAGGATGATGAGGTCTTTGAAATTGGAAAAAATACAGTGCTGGTTGATTTTCTAAGGGACAGGGTCAAACGCGGCCAAATTTGTCTTACTATTCATGGAGTAAACCATCGCAATAAGGATAAAATTAAATATCCCCTAAACCGCAACTTGATTCACTATGCAGAATTTTTTACAAAAGTGGATTTAACTGATCCGTTAAAGGGCGGGGTATCCTATCTTCAAGAACTCTTTGGTGAAAGAATAAGGGTATTCACTCCACCACAAAACATCTTAACCATTCAGGGATACAATGCGGTTAAATCCAATGGCCTGCATTTGATTGGCGGATCTATTCCTTTTATTAGTAGGAATAAGGACTATTACTGGTTTATAGAATTCTGCAAGGTTTTACGCTTCAAGTCACGATATAGGAAAAAATATTATCCTTTTGTTATGAAGCTAGGCCGAACAAACGAATTGATGGTACACTATCCCCTACAGGAAACCACGTCACTCGAATCGTTAAAAAATGAATTTGACTTTGTTTACAAACTCGGAGGTGACTTCGTCCTTTCCACTCATTACCATGGATTTCCCATTCCACATACACTTTACAAGGGGAAAATAATGAAAAACATATTTGATGAGTTTTTCGATTATGTTCAAAAATATTCCGGAGTGCAATTCTGTTCATTGAACGATATGCTAATGAAATGAGAAAAATTTTAATAATTTCTTTTCAGTCGTTAACGAAAACTGATGCTGGCGGGACTGGAAAAATTGCATACCATATAGCTCAAGAATTGGCAAACCAAGGGCATCTTGTTTCGCTTATCGTTTCTTCAAAAGGAAAGTTCGATACAAACTTCCCTTCCAAACCTGTAAGCATTTTTTCGCGCTATTATTTATGGTTGTTAAATCATCTTCTCTCCAAAAAACTTATTTCGGCCTATCATAAACGCTATTTTGAAGAGCGACTGTTTGACTTTTTCTGTCAGAAACATATTAGCGACGAAGTCAGGTTAGTGATTTCAACAAATCCGTTCATCTTAAAAACACTAGGGAAGGTTAGACGTAAGGGAATTAGGAGTGTATTAGTTCCTGGGAATCCGGCTGACACCGCCATTTATGAAAAAGTTGTCGACGAGAAAAATAAATGGAGTCTCTCGGGCGTAGACGCATATACTTTCAAGCCCCGCATATCCTATTTCGATAAGTCCGTTAGGTTATTTGACCATATCATTTGTCATTCGTCAGTAATACAAAGAACTTTTATTGAACAGTATCAAGAAAAAAATATCACATCGTGCTTTGGAGTGCTTTGGGTACCCGCGCAAGTTCAAATAGGAGAAGTACCAAAAAAAAGTAAGTTTATTGTTTTATATGTTGCTTATACGGTTCTCCTTAAGGGTCTACAATACCTGCTTAGGGCATGGGAAAATTTGAAAATCAAAAATATGGAGCTTTGGATTATTGGATCATTAGATCCTATGATACAGAATCTAATTGCGAAGGAGTTCTACAATCTTAGTAACGTAAAATTTTATGGCAATCAGCGAAGTTTGTCATCATATTTTTCTGAGGCATCGTTATTCGTCGCTCCAAGCCTAATAGAAGGGGGTCCTGTGACGGTTTTGGAGGCAATGTCGCATAAACTTCCTGTTTTAATAACCAATGACTGCGGTGTGCGGGATATCATTGAAGATGGAAAGAACGGATTCATAATTCCCGCCAAAAATAGTGTTGCCATAGCCGAGCATATCGAATGGGCTTTTCATAATCCTGATGAATTGAGACGTATCGGCATCGAAGGACACCAGACATTACAGGATTATCGTTTTCGTGATTTTGTAAAGTGTATAACTAGTCAAGTAATTGCCACAAATGAGAGGCATAACTAAATATTTAACCTACCACATTATCCCAGATTAATGGAAGGCACGAAATATGAAGTGTTAACTAGTCCTCTAAATTACAAGAGCAAAAGATCCCATAACCTATTTGACAATTCATGTTATCCACAAGACTGAAATTGTAAAAATGTTTTTAAAATTTTGGTGAGTACGAGACATAATGACTTGATCGGAAAATAAATTTTCAAAAGAAGATGGCTTCATACCTTAATCATTGGTGCATTTCTAGATGGTTCTGTCAATAGCAAAGCATGCATAACCTAATGTTGATTATTCCGGAAATGTCTGTTGGCGGAGCTCAACGATCGTTAGCAAACCTCAGTATAGAACTCGCCCATGATTTTAATGTTTGTCTTGTCGTGTTTAATAAGGCAGGGCTTGCTCCCTATAATTTGGGTGGAGAATTATACAGTCTTGATGTCAATAGTGGACATTCAGGGTTTGTTAAGGTTATTGCATTTTTTAAACGAGTGATTAATCTTAGGCGTCTTAAAAAGAATCTCAATATCGATGTTTCTCTCAGCTTTCTTGAAGGCGCTGATTATGTCAACATCTTGTCGGCGAAGAAGGACAAAGTTGTTATTAGTATTCGCGGAAGCAAATATTTTGATGAGGAGATCAAAGGCACCATTGGCAGGATACGACGCAAAATCTTGATGCCCTTCCTTTACAAGTTCGCTGATAAAATTGTTTGTGTTAGCCATGGTATCAAGGATGAGCTTCAGCAACGTATGCGCATCCCCGCTGAAAAACTTGTTGTGATTCATAATTTTTATGAACGCGATCAATTCTTTTCTAATATTCGAACTGATCCTCAAACTGAGGAAACATTTTCTCCTCTTTTTAAATATGAATTTTTGCTTTCGATTGGAAGACTACACAAACAAAAGAATTTTGGTAATCTACTAGATGTCTTTGCCCATGTAATCAAAGATAGAAAGGATCTGAAGCTTGTAATTATTGGCGATGGAATTGAAAAGGAAGCGCTTGCACAGCGTGCACGAGAACTTGACTTAGCTATATATCAAAAAGGTGATCCATTGGACCCCAAAAAATATCAGGTTTTTTTCACCGGTTTCCAGAACCCTGGTTCGTTTCTATCCCATGCAAAAACCTTTCTTCTTCCTTCACTATGGGAAGGTTTCCCAAACGCTTTAATGGAAGCTTTGGCTTTTGGTGTTCCAGTGATAGCTGCTGATTGTCCTACCGGGCCACGCGAAATTCTTGCCCCAAATTCGACTTTCGATGTTATTCAAAACGCTGAATACACCGAGACGGGTGTTCTGTTGCCTTTATTAAATTCAAAGAAAGCCGTTAAGATTTGGGCCACAGAAGTTATAAAACTTATTGCAAATCAGGTCCAACTAGAGAACTACAAGAAAAACGGTCCGCTTCGATTTAAGCAATTTGATCGTAGCGTGATCTATCCTGAATGGTTTAGCCTTCTTTCAATGCTTGCTGAAAGCAAAAGAAAGAGTCCTGGACTTTGATCGAAAAAAAATCACCGCGCAATGGCTGGACCTTGTTGAGAAATCTTAGAAGTCCCTGTACTTTTAGGTAACGACACCCCCATGCAAACCCTCTTCGAAAAAATCTACTCGCTCCACTCATGGTATGATGAGGAATCAATATCAGGGCCGGGTGCGAGTTTGAAACAAACGGAGACGGTTAGATCTCTGCTTCCAGGTTTGATAAAGGAACTTCAAATAAAGACAATATTAGATATCCCTTGTGGCGATTTTAATTGGATGAAGGAAGTGGATCTGACTTCATACTTTTATACGGGAGCTGATATTGTGCAAGACATAATTAATCACAACAAATCAAAATATAATTCTCCGCGAAAGGAGTTTATCTGGGCTGACATTACCTCTTCGCCGCTACCTAAAGCTGATTTGCTACTGTGCCGCGATTGCCTCGTGCATTTTTCATTCATTGATATCAACCGGGCAACTACTAACATCAAAAAGTCCGGCAGCAAATTTCTTTTGACGACGACTTTCCCCGGCAGAACGAACGAAGACATCAACACTGGATACTGGAGACCTGTAAACCTCGAAGCGTCACCTTTCAGTTTCCCCAAACCGATACAGTTGTATCATGAGAATTGTACCGAAGAGGGCGGCCGATACTCGGACAAATCACTCGGCCTTTGGAGAATTACTGACATACCACATGCGCTCTCATGAGTAAACCAAGAATACTCATCATCGAAAATTCTGTAGCCGTTACCGGGGCTCTTAAATCGATATTGAGAAGCTCTGCGGGTTTGTCAAGTAATTATGATTTTTTCTTTCTGCTACCAGAAAAAAGCAATGCCATAAGCGCTGTTCGGTCAATGGGATTTGATGCTTTCGAATTTCCCATGCGAGAGATAAGGCGAAATATCTTTTCAGTTATCACCTATTTACCAAACTTGATCTGGAACGCACGGGGTCTATCAAAATATGTATCAAGACTTCAAATCGATCTGATCATTGTAAATGATTTTTATAACCTACTCGCTCCAGCCTATAAAATTCTTGGTGGCGATGTTCCATATGTTTGTTACGTCCGTTTTCTCCCATCCAAATTTCCGCAAGCATTGGTTAAAACATGGTGCGGCCTGCATCATCGCTATGCTCATAAAACCATTGCCGTTTCGGAAGCAGTAAGAAGGGAATTAACATTCACCGGAAATGTCGTGGTGATCGGGAATGAATTGCCCACGGATCATGTAAGTGCTTCCACCAACGGCTCCACTACTGTTCTCTATCCCGCCAATTACATTCAAGGCAAAGGCCATGAGTATGCTCTTCAAAGCTGGGCGATGATCGCAAACAAACACCCTGGCTGGAAACTTAGATTCGTTGGCGGCGACATGGGATTGATTTAGAACAAAGAATTCAAAAAGTCGCTCGCCAAACTGGCTACGCAACTTAAGGTCGATAGCTCGATCGAATGGTGTGATTTTTCGGAAAAAATTTCTGAGGAGTACCTGGCAGCCTCGTTTGTGCTTAACTTTTCAGAATCGGAATCTTTTTCAATGACATGCCTGGAAGCAATGTATTATGGACGACCGGTTATTGCAACGCGCAGCGGCGGGCCCGCTGAAATTATAGATGACAATGAATCTGGCATCCTCGTCGACTTGCGTGATACGTCAGCGATGGCAAATGCAATAGACTACCTCATCAACAATCCGCAGAAACGGGAACAGATGGCGAAACTTGCCTACAAGCGTGTCCGGGAAAAGTTTAGCTTCGAAAACACCGTGGGTAACTTGAGAAAAGTCTATGACGAAGCACTACAGATTCAAAGGGAATAATTTGAGCAACTCCCGCGCGGCTACCGGCCCGAAGTAAGAGCTAACCCCAGACTACGCGAACTCCATTGCAGCAGCAAAGCATTCAGTGAACTGTACTTTCCCAACAATTCTTAAATCTACCGCACTCCAAAATATTTCCATTTTTATCTTACTTTTACCCAAATTTTTATTTGGATCACCCAAAATGAAGACCCCAAAAATCGATAGTATCGACCGTAAAATACTTGAAATCCTGCAAGCCAATTCCAATATCACAAACGCTCAACTTGCAAAGGAGATCGGATTGTCGCCGGCTCCCACACTTGAGCGCGTTAACAAATTGGAAACATCCGGTGTAATTAAAAGCTATCATGCCGTCGTACACGCGGCGAGTGTTGGACTTGGCGTAAGCACATTTGTAATGGTTACGCTAAAAGGACACAACAAGGAGAACATCGACAAATTCGTAAAAGCAATAAAGAACATTGACGAGGTCATCGAATGTCACCACATCACAGGTGCGGGTGATTTCATTCTGAAGATTGTCGCTGCAGACATTGCAGCGTACCAACAACTCATGCTCGAACAAGTTTCCAATATCGAAGTGGTAGATAGCCTTCAATCGCTCGTTGTCCTTTCAACTTTCAAGGATAGTAAGTCGTTGCCGATACCGAACTAGTTTAAAGTTTAAAGTTTAAGGTTTAAAGTTTGAGGTTGAGGTTTAAAGTTTAGATATGGTTTCAGATAAGACGTTAATACTGGATTCGCGCCAGGTGAAACAAAAGATCAAGCGGATGGCGTATGAGATCTATGAACATAACTTTAAAGAAAAAGGAATTGTAATTGCAGGTATCGATGGCCAGGGATATATTCTGGCTTCTCTCCTGGCGAAGGAAGTCTCTAGTATCTCGCCGCTGGAGATCAATCTCGTGAAAGTGAGCCTCGACAAACTAGCTCCTCAGCAAAGTGAAGTAAAACTTGACGCTGACCTCAAGGACCTCAAGAAAAAATGCATTATAGTAGTCGACGACGTCCTAAACACAGGCCGCACCTTCGCCTATGGTATGAAACCGTTTCTCACCATAGAAGTAAAAAAAATTGAGACTGCAGTACTGGTGAACAGAAGTCACACGCTTTTTCCGATTTACCCTCAATATACAGGCTATGAACTCGCTACAACCATCAAAGACCATGTCGAAGTAAATCTTGC
>JAEZBX010000234.1 GCA_023412765.1 Bacteroidota bacterium | reverse complement strand
TAATAGTTAATCCTAGCCGCACATCCCCCCACAGGCCAAAGCTAAAATTAGGTTGCAATCCAAAAGCTGGAAGAACGGTCTTGCTACTTCTCAACCCTTACTTACAGCTCTCTTAACTTGACAAAGCAGGATTAATGCTACTTTGTCAAGTTAGAAAAATAGGAATAGGGAATAACGAATAAATAAGGAATAAGGAATAAGGGTAGGGTAGCAAAGTTCGCACCCTTATTCCCTATTCCTTATTCCTTTCTTCGAAACTCCTTCAAACAAAACAAAGTAGGATTAAATGTTATTAGTTAATAGTCTGCTTTTAACCCTATCATTTAGGGTGGTGTCACTCATGATTACGTCCTCGTAGTCACGGCGTCACCTTATACCGTATACCCTATACCCTATACCTATCTTTAATGAACTCATCAAAACAGAATAGACAGGATAATCAGTTAAATGTAATTAAACTAACTTTTGGTCCGCAAAAAAATAGATCAATTGCTCCATGAAGAAACTTCTTAAGGCGGTGCTTCTGCTTATCGCGGGAGTATTACTAATAGTCTTAGCGTACATATTAATAACCTTCCCACCCGTGATGGCGGGGATGGCAGCAAAGACTATGTGCTCATGCGTTTTTGTGATGGGCCGCGACCAGCAAAGTGTTCGGGACAAAGAACTCAAGGTGTTCCCCGGATTGTCGAATGCGCCCATAACAGTTCACGACGATTCTACAGTAACAGCAACTGTATTTTGGAAAACTAGTAAAGCTATCTACAGGAAGGGACTAGGCTGTACGTTGCTTGCTCAGCGAAGTGAAGAGGAAGTTCGTAATCAGCGATTAATCACGGCCAGGCCAGCCGCATCCGTTGATTCTCTCGACTGGCCCACTGGGGATAAAAATGTAGCAACCCCAGCAAACGTGAACATGGATCTGATGCGGGGTGCACTCGATCGTGCTTTTGCCGAAAGGGATGCGCAACGGCCGCTCAACACGCATGCAGTCGTTGTAGTGTACGACAATCAAATAGTTGGAGAAAGATATGCGAACGGCTTTGATAAGCATTCAAGAATGATGGGATGGTCCATGGCGAAGAGCATTACAAATGCTTTGATGGGAATTCTTATTAAGGACGGAAAACTGGAGCTCGAACAACGGGCGCCAGTTGCTGAATGGAAGGCAGATGATCGGGCGAGCATTACAATAAACAATCTCCTTCAGGCAAGCAGCGGATTGGAATGGTCGGAGTCATACTTTTCGCCAACTGCCGATTTCCACCAGATGTTTATAAAGAGTGATGACAAAGGTGGATACGCAATGTCAAAGGCATTAGCACATCCACCGGGCACTTATTTTCAGTATTCGAGCGGATCAACTAATATCTTGTCAAAGATCATCAGGCAGACCGTTGGCGACACCTTGTATCATCGATTTCCATATGAAAGACTTTTCTATAAGATAGGAATGCAGGATGCGGTCCTGGAGCCGGATGCATCCGGGACCTTTGTTGCATCTTCCTACGCATTTGCTTCGGCGCGCGACTGGGCCAGGTTCGGGCTTTTGTATTTGAATGATGGCATGTGGAATGGAGAACGGATACTGCCCGAGGGCTGGGTTAAGTATACAACAACACCTGCCCCCGCAGCCGACATGGGCCGGTATGGAGCACATTGGTGGCTCAACGCCGGCGATCCCAAAGATCCATCGAACAGAAAATATCCTGAGCTGCCTGCCGATGCCTTTTGGGCCGATGGATTTGAAGAGCAATATGTTATGGTAATCCCGTCAAAGAAACTTGTTATTGTGCGATTGGGAGTTTCGCATAATGGGTTTGATGTTGTCAGTTTGGTGCGAGATGTGATCGAGGCTGTCGAATAGGTTTAAAGTTTAAAGTTTAAAGTTTAAGGTTTCGCTCGAGCACTACCTGTGCGAACTTGGCTATTATTCACTGTGCGTTATTCAGTGTTCCCATTCTCGAGCAATCGGATAATTGTTAAGCTATGCTACTGGCACAACTTTAAACTTTAAACCTTAAACCTTAAACCTTAAACTTAAAAAAGAATCATCTCCCAAAATCATCCTGTACCCTGACTATATCATCCTCATCCGACGGCTGAGAAGTATCAGTATGTTGCCAGATTTCGGCGATCATGCCCCATCCGTCAAGACCAACAAGGCGGTGACGTTGCCCTTGTGGCAAGCGAATAATTTCACCCAACTTTAATTTTTTTAGTGAGCCTTCCTCATCTGTCTCACTTGTTACAACTCCCGCAGTACCCGCTACAAGCTTCCAGATTTCAGCGCGGCGATGGTGGTACTGCCATGATAACCTTTTGTCGGTTTGTACCATCAGTATCTTAGGACTCAATTTTCCGCCGATCCGTAAGCTTGACAATTCAACTTCGGGAAAAAAAAGTTGCCCGAATTTTTGAGCCTGCGATTCATCGATTACAAAGAAACCTCCCCAGGGTCTGTTAAAGTCTTTTGCAGCAACGGTAAAACCATTGTCCGATAAATACTTTTCAACCGTGCTGAAAACTTCCGTCTTCGTACCTTCTAATGATAGATTAGTCTGCATTATATTATAGTTCTAAATAATTGCCTATTGGTTTTCTTCATCCACGGGATACTTTATTCCGCAGGTCTTACGGATGTTATCCAAAGTTTCTATTAATAGAAGAGAATCGGCAAAAGTAATCACTGGACTTTCCTTTAATCCGCTTTGCAAGCATTCTACGACGTGCCTTGCTTCAAACTGGTAACCATAACCCACTTCTTTATGGATCGCACCTATCTCCACAGGTATGGAATTTTTTATCATTTCGACATTAGCCATGGCGTTGTGAAAGCGATTGGTCATCCGGATATATCCGTCCCGACCCGCGATGACTGCCTCCACGGGTGTAACCGCAGCAAACGTAGCACTAAGATTTGCTAGTGCGCCATTTTGAAATTTCATGGCAATCGCAATCTGCTCATCGACCCCGCTTGCGTACGGTTGAATGGTAGCTTGAATTTCCGTAGGGGGACCCAGTAAGGTAATAGCGAGAAATACAGGATAGATCCCTATGTCAAGCAGTGCGCCACCGCCCAAGGCAGGATCATGCAATCGCTGCGGGCCCGGACTTGGTGCTTTAAAACCAAAGTCAGCCTGAATCATTCTTACCTCTCCTATCGCTCCGGATTTCACTAATGAGGCCACCTTTTGATATTGTGGAAGAAACTTTGTCCAGAATGCCTCCATTAGAAATACGTCGTTTCTTTTTGCAGCTTCAATCATCTTCCGTACTTGGAAAGAGTTCAAAGCAAAAGCCTTTTCACACAATACGGCTTTCTTGTGATCAAGACAGAGAAGCGCGTGCTCGCAATGTAGCCCGTGCGGGGTAGCAATGTAAATGACGTCGACGTCGGGGCACTTCACCAACGCTTCATATGAATCAAAGGCGTGATGAACGCCATACTTTGTAGACAGGTCCGATGCTTTCTGTTGGCTGCGTGAAGCCACAGCAACCAATTCAGCATCATTCACCCATTTCAAATCCGCTGCGAATTTATTGGCTATATTTCCGCAGCCCAATATGCCCCAACGAATTCTTCGACCCATATCTGGTTTGTACTATTCAAAAACGAAGGTATAAAATCAAATTTAATGGCCTAATTGTATCCCAGAAATGTCAGGATCAGATTCACGCACTAGCCGTAAAAGCCATTTTCGATTTAAGAAATTCGCTGTCGCGCACGGTCATAGCACCATGAAAGTAGGGACTGATGCAGTGTTGTTAGGTGCGTGGACTGATGTAGGAGAAGCGAACCATTTATTAGATATCGGAACGGGGAATGGAATAATTGCGTTGATGCTGGCCCAGCGATCGGATGATAGTGCTAGAATTGATGCAGTTGAAATTGAAAAGAACGATGCCCTGATCGCGCGGGATAATTTCCATTCCTCCCCATGGCGAGACAAACTTCAGATTCATCACTTAGCTATTCAAGACTTTTATCCGGACTATAAGTACGATGTGATTGTGAGCAATCCACCGTATTTTATAAATAGCTTAAGTCCTCGGGATGAGAAGAGATATCAGGCACGACATGCAATTAAACTGACTCATAACGACCTGACTACTGCCGCTGCACGGCTGATGGAAGCCGATGGGAAGTTCAGTGTAGTGCTTCCTTTTGAAGAGGGTAATCAATTTATTGCAATTGCCAGGTCAAAGATGCTTTATTGTTGCCGTCAATTTGCTTTCAGGACACGTCGTGAAAAAAAAATTGAAAGGTGGCTGCTTGAGTTTCAGAAACAACCCTTGCCCACGGAGACAGGAGATATTTTATTATATAAACACGACAGCGGCGAAATTTGGGATGACACTTATATAAATCTGACGCGGGATTTTTATATAAAACTGTAAATTGGCGAATTGAAAAGTATTCCTGTTGGCAGTCAGATACTTATGAGATAAAAATTAGATGTTTAAACAAATAATTAATATCTGGTGTTAAATTGGATATCGCTAAACTAAACAAACGTTCACAATTACTAAATCGAAGAAAATGAAAAAGATCAACGCATTATTTACACTAATGATGATTGCCGGAGCTGCGGTTGCCCAAAGTACCTGGACGATCGATAAGAATCACAGCAAGGTGGGATTCAGCATTACACACATGGCTGTTTCGGAAGTGGAAGGGAAATTCAACGACTTCGATGCAACGGTCACATCGAAATCTGAAGACTTCAATGGAGCACAGGTTGAGTTCAGTTCCAAGACTGCATCTATTGACACCGACAACGAAAGAAGAGACAATCACCTGAGATCCCCGGATTTTTTTGATGCGGAAAAATTTCCTGAAACAAAATTTAAGGGCACTCTCGTAAAAGATGGTGGCAAGTACAAACTGAAAGGCGACCTGACAATGCATGGTGTAACTAAACCTGTTGAGTTCGATGTTACGTATGGTGGAACCATCAACCATGGTAAGGGTACGAAGGCAGGGTTTAAACTCACTGGAAAAATTAACCGTCAGGACTATGGCTTGACATGGGCTAACAAGGTGCCTACGGGCGAGCTAGTGGTCGGAGACGAAGTTGAATTGATAGTTAAGGTAGAATTGGATAAAAAAGCTTAACGCGATAAACCCCGGGCTATAGTCCGGGGTTTATTTTATCATGAAAATCGAAGAAGAAATCAAACAACCAAAATTCAGGAGCAACCATCAAAAGGCCCTGCTAAACCTTCTGTATACAGCAAGTTGGGTGCAAGGGAATCAACAACATTTTTTTAGGTCTTTCAAAATCACCGCGCAGCAGTTCAACATATTGCGCATCCTTAAAGGACAGCACCCATCCGCCATTTCAGCAACCGAAATTAAGTCGCGGATGCTCGACAAGAATTCCGATGTTTCGCGCCTGCTCGATCGTCTGGTACGCAAAAATCTCATCACAAAAACCACCTGCCCGAATGATAAGCGTGCCACTGACGTGAAAATTGCAGAGGCAGGACTTGAACTACTCGATACGCTTGAGAAACACCAGGGAGAGATTGACGGCGTTCTCGCGTTGAGCGACGATGAAGCCCTTCAGTTGAGCGATTTACTTGACAAGTGTCGTGGGGCCAAGGAATAGGGAGTAAGGAAGGTATAGGGTATAAGGTATAAGGTATAAGGTGCACGATCTTTCGGCCCCGCAACCTCAAACCTCAAACCTCAAACTTTAAACCTTAAACCTTAAACCTTAAACCTTAAACCTTAAACAATCTTATCCAGTTCGGTTCGTACAAAATCCATCAACTCCCTAATATATCCCCTGCTGAAATCAAACTTGATATTGGCTGCCTTGTAGATTTCCGGAATAGATCTCATATATCCTAGCTTCAACGCATTTTGATAACCTTGCAATCCTTTCGCCGGATCTTCGCGGAAGTTTCTCCAAACTGCAATTGCTCCGAGTTGAGCCATTCCATATTCGATATAATAAAAAGGAACTTCGTAAAGATGTAGTTGCTTCTGCCACAAATAATCTTTCGCTTCCTGAAGACCCGACCAGTCTGTTACAGTATCAGCAAATTGATCGAAAATTTTATTCCACATTTGCTTGCGTTCGTCCAGGCTATGGGTTGGATTCTCATAGAGCCAATGCTGGTATCGGTCGATTGTCGCGACCCACGGCAATGTCTCGATGAGATCCTCTAGATGTTCACGCTTTGCTCGTTTCAGTTCCGCTTCATCCGTGAAAAATACATTCCAGTGATCCATGGAAATCAATTCCATCGACATCGATGCAAGCTCGGCAACTTCTGACGGAGTTGATTTAAAGTCGTTTAATTCAAGATCGCGCGTCAGAAAGTTATGCACTGCATGGCCACCTTCGTGCATAATAGTGACAAGATCCCTCAACGTCGATGTGGCATTCATGAAAATAAACGGTACGCCTATTTCCGACAATGGATAATTATATCCGCCAGGTGCCTTGCCCTTCCGCGATTCCAGGTCGAGGTGTCCCATTTGCTTCATCACAGCAAGACATTGACCCAGAAACGGATCCAGCTTTGTAAACACCTCAATAGTTTTCTTAGCGAGCTCGTCACCATTTGTGAACGGCTTCAAGGCTTCCCGACCTTCTGGATCAACGGCTTTATCCCATGGCCTAAGCGCATCTACTTTTAAAGCATTCTTTCTTTCTCTTGAAAACACATCGAGGATCGGAACAACTTCGTGCTGTATGGCGTCGTGGAAGTCAAAGCAGTCCTGCGGTGTATAGTCAAATCTTCCGAGCGACTTAAACATGTAGTCTCTGAAATTCTTGAAGCCAGCATTTAACGAAACCTGGTGTCGCAAACTAATAAGCTTGGAGAAGAGTTCATCAAGAACCTGGCGATCCTGCAATCTTCGGCTCGTGACCTTGTGATACACTTCTTCCCGAAGCTTGCGGTCGGTGGACATTAACAACACTGAAGCCTGCTGCAGTGTCAATTCTTTTCCATCAATCTCCACCGTCATGGCGCCAGATATCTGTTGATACTTCTGGGCTTCAGTACTTAACTGAGTAAAGAGCGGTACGTTCTCCTGCCGGAATATCTCGATATCTTTTTTCAGGCTGCGGATCATGAGATCGTATCCTGCAAGATTTTCCAACTCATTCAAATAGAGTGATGCCGCTGCTTTCTTATTCAAGCTATCGGATACAGGGGCGATCTGTGGTTGAATATTCTCAACGAAGTCCTGGTAGCTTTTTCGGTATTCCTCATTCTCCGTGTAGCATGTCATCTTGATATATCGCCATGCTAGATCCTCGCTGATGACCGACTCAAGTTCGCTTCTGTGGCGAAACCATTGCTTCAGGTCTTCAACAGATTCCAGTTTGCGTTCTAATAAATTATCGAAAAAAGGTTTCAACTCTTCCCAGTTCGTAACCTTAAAATCTTCTTTTAAAAACTTACGATGCGGACGTTGGGGTATTTCAAGTTCTGCGGTCATTGTCTATCCTGTTAATAAGTATAGTTGTTCAAAATTAGAATTCGTTCTCAATAAAAAGGGTTCCAAGTTGGCAAACATCTTTGCATGCATCAAGCTTATTCGGGTAAATGTCTCCTACTGTGCTTCATCCTTTTTTGCCTTTTCAAAGCGTCGCGTCCCCGCGTACATTTCATATTCGAGCAATCTGCAATCAAGCTTAGCGGTATAAAATTCGATACGCCGACTGGCTTTTAAGCCGATTTTTTTTGCAAGATCCAGATTGGCCGTGAAAACATATCCCGTATATCCCTGGCATTTCTTTTTCAGAAAGTCGCCAATCGACGCGTACGTTGATTCAAGCGCGGTGATCTCACCAAGTCGTTCGCCATACTCTGGATTGAAATATATAACACCCGGTACATCCGGCAAATCTGTTTTCTGAAAATCACAAACCTGAAATCGAATCAGGTGTTCAACGCCTGCGATACCGGCATTAACCTTTGAAACAGAAACTGCATCCTCCCGGTTGTCACTAGCGATAATTACAAGTCCGGGGACGTCTTTTATTTGGCGCTTCAGCAATTCTTTTTCCTTGCGATGCACCGATTCGTCGTATCCAACGAAGTGCATATACGAATAGTTATCCCGAAGCAAGCCCGGTCGACGGTTAGTGGCAATCAGTGCAGCCTCGATAGCAAGTGTTCCTGATCCACACATCGGGTTAACAAAGGGTGATCGGCGATCCCACTTACCCGCCAGTATCGTGCTCGAAGCAAGCGCCTCTAGCATTGGTGCCTTGCCTGGAATTTTTCTGTACCCATGCTTCGAAAGTGTTTCACCAGACGTATCGACGAATACCTCCGCATGATTATCCTTCCAGAAAAGATAAATCACTGCACCGCTCAGATCTGATCCCGAATCAGGCCGCACTTTAGTCTGACTTCGTATTCTGTCAACAATTGCATCCTTCACTTTCACATTTACAAACATCGTGTTATTGATGGTGGGATTGTCAACATTACACGTTACCGAAAAATACCCATCCTTTGTAATCAGTTTTTCCCAGGCATATTCTGATAGTGTTCGGTATAGTTCATCGGGATTTTTTGCAGGGAACTCCAAGAGTGAATAATGCACCTGACTTGCGCAACGCAGATTAAGGTTCAGTTTAATGCAATCATTCACGGTACCAAACAATTCGACGCCAGTGGCAAATACCCGTTCAATTTCAAAACCCAGCTCTTTAACTTCCTCGCTCAGGTACGGTGAAAGTCGTTTGCTACATGTGATGACAATTCTGCTTCTTTCCTTGTATATGCTTTTATTCATCAGGTCGTGATTGAATTGAAATCTGCAAATGCAATCTCTTTCGTATCGAAAGCTTTTACCGCTCCCCCAGTCAAAACTTGTAGCCTCCCGTGCTCATCAACACCAAGAATTTCCCCGGAAAACGGCTCTCCCCCTGCCAGGAAAGTTGACAACTTATGCCTTCGATACAGGTTTGCAAGGTATTCATCCCGAAGTTGTGCTTGCTTGTTTTGCCTAAGTTGAATATATCGTGCTTCCAGCGCGCTGGTCAGTCCGTCCAGTACCGTCTGCAGATCTGTTGCTGATCCCTGAAGTAGCGAGATCGACGTCGCTGAGGGTGAAGCAAAATTTTGTTGGTTAACATTAAGTCCAATTCCCACCACTGAGTAGTTGAGCAGGCCTGCCGCTAATTGATTTTCGATAAGAATTCCACAGATTTTGAACTCATTTACAAGAATATCGTTTGGCCATTTGATCCCCACTGATTGTTTTAACAGGTCTGCAAGGTAGTCGCGCACGGCCAGCGATATTGCCATGCTCAACATAAATTGATCTTTTATTGCCAAAAACGTTGGTTTCAGGATAAGGGAAAAGGTCAGGTTCATCTCAGGCTCGGCCTCCCAGCTGTTGCCGCGTTGTCCCCTGCCTGAAGTTTGTCGGTCAGTAATGACGAGTGTACCCTCCGCCGGGCACGATTGTTGGCAGAGATCCAGGGCCAAGCTATTGGTTGAATGACATTCCGGCATAAAAAGAAGATTTTTGCCGAGGAAAAGCGTACTGGCAGGGATTTTATACAAAGTAATTTTGATTAGTTTTGTAGGTTAAAAAAAAACGAAGATAGATTAATGGTGAAAAAAAGGAAGGGAGTTGATTCAGAAACTCTCAGTGATGTGATTGTGAAGGGGATGCAGGAGAAGAAGGCCTCAGATATTGTTGTGATGGACCTCAGAAAAATTAAGAATGCAGTCGCCGATTTCTTCGTTATATGCTCTGGAAATTCAGATAAGCAACTTGACGCGATTTCAGATTCAATAGATGCCGAGGTTTTCAAGAAGTTCAACGAGAACCCCTGGCATACGGAGGGCAAAAACAATAAAGAATGGATGTTGCTCGACTACATAAACGTCGTCGCACATGTCTTCCGTAAAGACCGCAGAGCATACTATGCGTTGGAGCGTCTGTGGGGCGACGCCGATATTACCGAGGTTGAGAACGGTAAAAACTAAATAATAGCCCACTTTAATTTTGATTTTTTTAATTCATTTGGAACATAGAAATGGCAGACAAACAGAAAGATAATAAACCATTATTGCCGAATAAGCCGCCAAGGGGCAACTACCAGATCTGGGTAATACTCGCCACTGTCGCGGTGATCATCGGCGTGATGTATTTCAATAACTCCAATAACCTGAAAGATGTAGACTACGACACCTTTAAGAGGATGGTGGCCGATGGTGATGTGAAGAAGGTTGTTTTGGTACAGAACAGAAAGTTCGTTGAGATAACTTTAAGACCCGAAGCACTTCAGAATGCTAAATACAAGCCGAATCTGAATATTACCGAAGGTCCTTTGGGTGGCAACGCATCGGGTCCACATTTCTCCATGAAAGTTGTGGATGTTGGAAACTTCGACCAGGAATTCAGAAGTATCCGCGACAAACTGCCTCCGGACAAAATGCCGGAGTATACGCCTGAGGATCGCGAGGACTATTTTAGCGTATTTGTTCAATGGGGATTCCTGTTCCTGCTGCTATTCGGCTTCTGGATGCTGATGCGCCGGATGACTGGCGGTGCCGGGCCTGGCGGTCAGATCTTTAACATTGGAAAATCTAAAGCTGCCCTTTTTGATGCTGAAAGCAAGGTAAAAATAACCTTTGCCGATGTTGCCGGCCTTGATGAAGCAAAGGAAGAGGTAAAGGAAATTGTTGATTTCCTGAAGACTCCATTGAAGTTTACAAAGTTGGGTGGAAAGATCCCGAAGGGAGCCCTGTTGGTTGGCCCTCCGGGCACCGGTAAAACTTTGCTCGCGAAGGCTGTTGCCGGCGAAGCTGAAGTGCCATTCTTTTCACTTTCAGGATCCGATTTCGTAGAAATGTTCGTGGGTGTCGGTGCTGCGCGGGTACGCGACCTTTTCAAGCAGGCAAAGGAAAAAGCTCCTTGTATTGTATTTATCGATGAGATCGACGCAATTGGTCGCTCTCGTGGTCGCGGTCAGGTGCCCGGTGCAAATGATGAGCGGGAAAATACATTGAACTCTTTGTTGGTAGAGATGGATGGATTTGCGACCGATTCTGGTGTTATCATCCTGGCCGCAACAAACCGTCCGGACGTACTGGATTCGGCATTGTTGAGACCAGGTCGCTTCGACCGCCAGATCAGTATTGACAAGCCAGACGTGGTTGGTCGTGAAGCTATTTTTAAGGTTCACCTTAAACCAATCAAGCTCGACCCTACAGTCGATGTGAAGAAATTATCGGCTCAAACGCCTGGTTTTGCAGGCGCTGAAATAGCGAACGTGTGTAATGAGGCAGCGTTGATAGCTGCACGTCGCGACAAAAAAGCTGTTGATATGCAGGACTTCCAGGATGCGATTGACCGCGTGATTGGGGGTCTGGAGAAGAAAAATAAAATTATCCTTCCGGAAGAGAAGAAGATCGTGGCTTTCCATGAGGCTGGTCACGCTGTGGCCGGATGGTTCCTCGAGCACGCAGATCCCCTGGTAAAAGTTAGTATTGTTCCTCGCGGTGTGGCGGCATTAGGATATGCACAATATTTACCGCGGGAGCAGTTCCTTTACCAAACGGAACAGATGCTGGATGAGATGTGTATGGCTTTCGGAGGCCGCGCAGCGGAAGAACTCGTATTTGGAAAGGTTTCCACGGGTGCCCTAAGCGATCTTGAGCGCATTACCAAGATGGCGTACAGTATGGTTACGATATACGGTATGAACAAGGAGATTGGCAACGTTTCATTCTATGATTCGAAGCAGTCAGAATATTCATTCCAGAAACCATACTCTGAAGCTATGGCTGAAAGAATTGACAAAGAAGTTAAGCGTATAATCGATGATGCATACGAGAGAACGAAAAGCTTGTTGACGCAGCACAGACAACATCTTGATACTATTGCTAAGGAGTTGCTGGAAAAAGAGATATTGTTCCAGGCCGACCTTGAGCGGTTGATTGGCAAGCGGCCATTTGAAAAGCTGACGACCTATCAACAGTTTACGAATGGACTAGGTAAATATGAAAAGAAGCAGCTTGAAAATGAACAGCCTGGCGTTGATCCGACACCAACACTGGAAGGAGAAAAGCCAGCCGAAACTGCTAATTAATATTTCATTATAAATCTTACTTTTGAACTCAGGTGCTTTGCGGCATCTGAGTTTTTTATTTATGCTGAAACCTATATCTGACCTAAACGGCAAAAAGATTTTTTTTGCTTCCGATTTTCATCTTGGCGTGCCTGACTATGAATCGAGCCTCAAGCGTGAAAGGCGTGTTGTCAGGTGGTTGGATATGATCAAAGACGAAGCGCATACCATCTATTTGTTAGGTGATATTTTTGATTTTTGGTTTGAATATAAATACACCATCCCGAAAGGATTTATCAGGTTTCAGGGTAAACTGGCGGAACTGTCAGACGCGGGAATCCCTGTTGTTTTTTTTACGGGCAACCACGACATGTGGATGTTCGACTACTTTCCCACCAACTTTGGAATTCCTGTCTATAGGGAACCGGAAGAATTGAAGGTAGGAAATCAAACACTGCTTATAGGTCATGGTGACGGGCTGGGACCCGGCGATCACACGTACAAATTCTTGAAGAAATTCTTCGACAGCAAATTCTGTCAGTGGCTCTTCGCTCGAATACATCCAAACTTTGGTATATGGATTGCGACGATCTGGTCCAGAAAAAGTCGTATAAGCAATTTGCAGAAGGAGGAAAAATTTCAGGGTGTGGAGGGTGAATTTTTATGGCATCATTGCACGGAAATCGAAAAGCAAAAACACTATGACTTCTATATTTTTGGTCACCGTCATTTGCCACTCGAGTTAAAGATTGGCGAAAACAGCCGATACATTAACCTTGGTGAATGGGTTCGATTTAATAGCTATGCAGAGTATGACGGTAAGGATATTAAGCTAAAAGCATTCAAGGAGTGACTTATTCCACCACAGAGACACGAAGCACACAAAGATACACAGAGCGTAATCTCTGTGAATACTCTGTGCTCTTTGTGTCTTTGTGGTTAAAAAAATACTCTTGTGCACTTATACTGGTCGTTTTTAGCAGTTTATTTTTTACGGCAACCTATGCCCAAAAGAAGATCGTATCTGTTCCTGTCAGTGGCGAAATTGT
>JAEZBX010000162.1 GCA_023412765.1 Bacteroidota bacterium | reverse complement strand
ATTGACGACCATTTGGATCTGCTACTTTATTGTATCGCGGTAGCTGATGGCTTGTTAATCGTCATCGTGTACTTTGTAATCTACGTCCTCATTGAGCGCCTGTATCAACGTGGCAGATATATGCTGTTTGCCTTCTGGCTACTGGGGCTTTCGGCTATATATACACTTAGTTGTCTTAAGATGGAGACGGATATCACGGCGGTGCTTGGCCGCGAAAACCGCATCATCGACTATACGGTGTATTACATCATCAATTTTTCCCGCTATACTGTAATAAGTTTCCTGCTATTCAGACTAAAACAATATATGCAGCAGCAAAAACTAATGGAACAAATGTCATTGGAGAAATTGCGTGCTGAGGTGAATTACCTGAGAGCGCAGATCAATCCCCACTTCTTATTCAATACACTAAATAACATTTACGGCCTCTCGCTCAAGCAGTCACCAAAAACACCGGAACTTATAGTTCGGCTTTCGCGCATAATGGACTACATGTTGTATGAATTGGAGGGCACCAAAGTCCTGTTAAAAAGCGACCTCGAATACCTTTCAAATTACATTGAGATGGAACGAATACGGCAAGGGAACAACGCTTTGATAGAGTTCAAAATTGAGGGAGAGATCACGAACCAGTTGGTCGAACCATTGCTTTTTCTTCCACTTGTGGAAAATGCATTTAAACATGGCGTAAATCAGATGATCGAAGGAGCGTATCTAGAGATTAAACTTATAGCAGCCTTGGATCATCTTACTTTTACGGTAAAAAATAATTACAAGGCTTTGAAGCACCGGCAACAGTTTCATCAAAGTCTTGGACTAACCAACCTGACGAAACGTTTGGAGCTTTTTTATCCGAAAAAACATCTTCTGGAGATATATGATGATTCTATTAACTATCATGTGAAACTGGAGATCAGGGATCAATTTGGCAAGCCACGCAATGGCCGGCAAACAGGTGCGAAGGAATTGGCCTCAACCATTGAAGCATGAAATTTTCCTGTATCATTATCGACGACGAGCCTTTATCTCACGACGTGCTGAAGAGTCATCTTCAACATACACCTGAAATTCAATTAGTCGGATCTTTTCACAATGCCAAAGATGCGAGCGATTACCTTGCAGATCACACAACGGACCTAATCCTGCTGGATGTTCAAATGCCTGAGATCAATGGATTGGACTTTCTCAAGTCGCTTGAACATAAACCGTTAACCATTGTCACTACCGCCTTCAGAGACTATGCCTTGGAAGGATTCGAGCTTGGGGTAATGGATTACCTGCTTAAGCCAATAGAGTTGAATCGATTTACAAGTTCAATTAAACGAGCAGTCGATTTTCTGAGACTGGTCAGATCGGGTGAGACAAGTGACGCAATCTCTCCTGATAATGCACACAAGATTTTAATCAAAACGGGCACTAAAAAAGTACTGCTCGACTATCGCAGAATAGTATTCGCACAGGGACTAAAAGACTATACCATTCTACATACGGATGAAAGTAAATACGTAGTGAAGGGATCAATCAAGGCCTGTGAAGAATACTTACCAACGAATTACTTTGTCCGCGTGCATAAGTCATTTATTGTCGCCCGGCCAAGGATTGAAGTGGTTCACAGGAATAAGATCGAACTCGGTTCCGTCTCAATTCCAATAGGTAGAAATTTCAAAGAAATCGTCGACTCGCTACTACGCGCTAATAGTTGAATTTAGAGCCTGGTCCCCAGGTTACGCGAGATACGGTTGATCCCCTACAACGTTCGTCTAAAATCAACGTCGTTGCTCTAGTATTGGCATACCGCTCCTGCAAACCTTTCGATGCATCCTGTATATTTGGTTAGATCAACAAATCAACCTATGAAGTATTTTCTGCAATTAGCGACTCTCGTGCTTGTTTGTCTCGTCGGGTCTGTCAATGGACAGTTGCTTCCAAACGAACCGAGAAATGTGGCAATCTTTTTATATGATGGTGTGGAATTACTCGATTTCGCTGGACCTGGTGAAGTATTCAGCGCCTCCGGGTTCACAACGTATACGGTGTCTGTTGACGGAGGCCAGTTGACATCGCAAGGATTTGTTAAGATCAAGCCAGACTACTCAATTGAAAATTGTCCAGCTCCCGATATCATCGTTATTCCTGGAGGCAATTCAGGACCTTCGTCAAAGGATTCTGCTGTGATCGACTGGATCAAAAATGCAAATTCCCATGGGACAAATTTTTTATCGGTCTGCACGGGTGCATTTATCCTAGCAAAAGCTGGCTTGCTGGAGAATAAGCGCGTCACTACGCACTGGGGTTCTACTAAGAGCCTCGCCAAACAATATCCCACAACAACGGTGATGGAAAATAAGCGATGGGTTGACAATGGCTTCGTAATAACTACCGCAGGTGTCTCTGCAGGTATTGATGGTGCTTTACATTTTGTAGAGCGGATCAAAGGTCGCGAGGAAGCACAACGCACGGCAAGATATATGGAATACGATAAATGGGATCCGGACAACGGCGTTGTTAATGTTCCCGACAAATCTTTAGAAAACTATTTATCTGAACGCAGTATATCGGAGAAGAAAACGGGTAAGGCACCGTTTCCTGGTGAGTACATAAACTTTGCAGAAGCACTTATCAGCACAGGTGACCTTGGTAAAGCCGAACAGCTCCTGGAGGTTGGAACAGAATTGTACCCAAAGTTTGAGTTGTACACTTTGCTCCGGACAATCAAAGAAAAAAATGGTCAACCTGTCCCGATGGATGGGTCAGTCTTGGTCGGAATGGTCAAAGAGGGAAAGGTAAATGAGGCTCTGTCGAGAATTGAAAAGGATAAGAAGGCATTTTCAGGCTGGCGTATTTTTGATGAAGAAGCCATGAACGATGCTGGGTATTATCTGTTGCTGGAGAAGAAAGATACTGACGGTGCCATTAAAATATTTGAATTGAACACACGCGAGTATCCGGACTCGCCGAACACATTTGATAGTCTTGCCGAGGCGTATTTGCTTGCAGGAAACAGGAGCGAAGGAATTAAGTATTATAGAAAGGCAGCCGCTATGGGTGGAGCGAATGCGAAAAAGGTTTTGAGGGAAATGGACGGTGGGTAATGAAACGTTCAAAAAAACCTTGACTAAAATGCTAAAATCTCTTTTTCAAATTGAACGAAATAGGTAACACCATCATTTGACTAATTGGCTTGCCTTGAATGAGCGCTGGAGTCCAGGCCGTCCTTTTTTTGACAGCGTCCACGGCCGCTTCATCACAACCACCACCTATGCCTTTTCTGATTTTTACTCGTTGAATCTTCCCTTGCTTATCAATTAAGAATTCAACCTATACGACGCCGTTATAAAGTATTGCCGGGTGAGCTTTGGATATTTCAAATGATAGTCGTGAATGTATTATGCTAAGGCACAAACTTAATCCGTTTTATTAGTAGGGCAATATACGACAGCGAGGAAGGAGGTCACTGGGCAAAATGAAATACCAAAAGGAGATAGACTTTTCAAAAATGGTTTATTGGTTTCAAATTCGAGTCCTTCCTCATAATCCGACAAATAATAAATTCGAGTTACCCTTATGGAATCCACCAAAATGCTGCATCCACTTAGTGACTTTTCTTTTTCATTCGGATTACCATACTAAACGTCTAATCTTATGCTTCGCTTCATCTATCTCCTGGTATTCGTATCATGTCACTGCTATGGGCAATACAATGAATTCCCGATCCATTCGAATGGCCTCATTTATGATGAGCATACCATGAACAAGCTTTCGGTTATTGTAGACTCGTTAAATCTAAAATTCCGATCATGCGATCTTTCCCATCCCTATTTTTCATTCGCACAAGGATTCGTTCATGTCGTTGAGGTACCAAACAAGTTGATTAGGAAAACCATCCAGGATGGTATTTCATTTTCGGAATTCTCGGAGAAGTATCCTCAACAGGTAAAGCAACGCGATTTCTGGATTGTAAGGACACCGTACAAAAGCTATGATGGTAAAAGATTTATTGAGTATAGCGGACTACCCTCCCGGAACCGTGAATACTCAATTAAAGTAAAAGATATAAAACGTAACGATAAGGCTACTGGCTGGATAATGGACGAGGAGGAAGAGCTTGCATTTTATATTGTACAGCTCCAGGCGACTGAAATTCCCTATGATTACGCACGCCTGGTTCAGTACGTAGACTGTATGATCGATACCACTGCGGAAATATATTTGGCGGGTGCTAAGAGTGCCATTTACCAGCAAGTGGATGAAACATCGAAGGCTTACCGGTTCATCACGTGGGCCGAAACCTTTCCGGGGAAACCAAAATATCCCGATTATGAAAAATTGACAGAACACCAGTTTGATTCCGCTTACAAAGCATACGAAGCTAGATATACCCAATGGGACAGTCTTCGATTGAATTCAGTCGACCAGACTATGAAGACATCGCCGCATTGGGAAGGCTTGTTAGCAGACGCTGCAGATGAGGCGGTCACTACCGGTAATTCGGATGCTTATCTCGAGTTTTACGTGAGTCGCTATCTCTCGAAGGAGCTGGCTTTAAAACTGATGAGAGGCCGGCGGGTTGTCGGAAACTGCAGCCAGGATCAAAGTCCCAGGTTCCATGCCATGAATATCTGCAAGCTAGCTGCCGAAACCACCAAATGGGATATTTTCCTTCGTTCGCATCTTGATATTATGAACGATCGATTTGAACGGCAGTCGGATGGAAGCTACGCTTGGGCAGGGAGGAAGACCTACCTGCAGGAGTTAGAGGCGCTTGATATTCCCGCCGTCGACTTGCTGATCGGAACGAGCCTACGGGTATCAAATGTCAGTGAGAATCATTATTGGAGCTCTATCCGACGTACAGGCAGGGCGTTGGCAGATGCGTTTGACAAGGATGCGCTCGAAGATCGACTGGTTACAATGATCTCTGACGCAAAACTTGATCCATTCAATCGGCTGCTTATGGCCTACCTTTTCAGTAATTACATTTATAATTTGGAGGATGGCATACGCAAGAGCTCTGGTCAAGAAAAGCTGAAGACCGCAGTCGAGACCATGCCTCAATTTGTGAGAGAGGCATGGGACGAAGGGTGAGTTACCGAATATGAAATGGCATGACGTTCAATATTATTTTTGAACCGCTTTTATTGTCCATCTCATATCCTTATCATCCACCCATTTCGAAAACGTATTGTTATACTCGTCTTCGAATTTGAGTACACTTCCGATAGGAAGAGTCTTGATGCTAACAAGCTTAACGAGATGCTGTGTTTCGCCTTCAGACAAAATATAATAGGTGTTCGTCTTTATTGAGTCAACACTCATCTCCGGGAAAAACGAATTACCTATTTCGCTGACTTCAGTTCCTTGAACGTGTTCCAACCATTGGCCTTGCCACGAATCACAATTTTCACCAATGTAGTATTCCACAGCTTGTCCATTTTTCAATTTCATTCCAATGAAATATTGTGCGCAGGCTTTATCAGATTCCAGGTTCGCGGAATAAGCGATTCCAAGTGTAGTATTATAAAGGCTGTCCATTGGTTTGAGTGCCACTGCCTTCTTAGCGTAGTAAATCGCGGAATCAGCTTGTTCTGCATTGAAGAATGACGCAGCAACGTTGTTATATACAAGAGCATTATCTTCTTCGTCAAGCAGGGTCATGAAAACCTTTGAGGCTTCTTCAAAATGATTCGCTTCGTACAGGCTCAAACTGAGTATAACCCGGTAGCTGGCTTCAAGCTCTGATTTCGGGGTCAGGATTTCTATCACAGCGTCAAAATTTTTAAGCTCGTAAAGTATCTCACTTTTTAGCAACTCACTTTCGACAGACGATGGATTTTCTTCAAGACTTTTTTCTACATACTCTAACGCTGTCTGATATTCTTCATTATTAAATGCCCTGGAGGCTTTTGCATAATGCTTTTTTTGTGAATAACCCAAGACAGGAATCAGCAGCAGAAGGATAACAATTCGTGAAATGTTGATCATATGGATGGGAGTTTTTGGCTGGATTAGACAATCCATAGGCCACCGGCCAGAATGCCTTAAATCGCCGAAATTGGCGTTTCCCGTCTCATGTTGACACTATAGAATCCCATTCGCGGAACTTATCGTTAGGGCTATTTCCTTTCATTAAAGAATTTTATTGAAAGGGTCGAATCCATTGAATTATTGTACAATTCCGAATTGCAACCTAAAACAATAAACGGATTCTGGATTCCGCATGAATTAAATATTGAATCATAGGTTACCTTGCACTTATAAATTGTTTAAAAGAAACGGATAGCCTTTGCGCAATGTCGATGTATTTGATTTAGATAATGCAAAGCGCTTTCTGAGAACAGCAAGTTAAATATCGGCTGTTCTTTTTCTTACCCATAACTGAATCTTGTCGACTCTTGACGCTGATCATAAAACTATAACCTATGAAATCCTTTGCGGCAATATTCCTTTTGATGTGTGCAAGCTTATATATTGTTGTTGCGCAACCGCTCACGAATCACGGACCATCCGAAGTATATTATGTTGAGGACATAATTGAGGGAAAGAATGGTCGAATTTTTCTATCTGCAGCGGGTGGGCTATACTATTCAGATGACGTAGGGGATAGTTGGCAATCGGTCCAGGCGCAGATGAATAGCCTCCATTTCCACCCATATTTTGCGAAGAATAATAAGAACGACGACTTATATGCGTGGGATCTTGAGGATGGAATCTACTCAACATCGGACAATGGAACCACATGGAATTTGCAAATCATTATAATGCCACCGGGCAGCCAAATCACAGCCCTGGCAGTTGATGGTGATACGTTATTCATCGGTACAAAAACGGGTTTGTATTATGTTCATGGCACTGACTTCGTAAGGCATCCAATAGAGATCATGACGTTTCAAAACAAAGAGGTGGTAGATCTTCATGTTGATGGTGAGACAGTCATCGCTATAACTAAATTGGGTGAGATACTTGTCTCTTTTGACCTTGGAGAAAATTGGGAGAACAAGCTAGCCGGCCTACCCAATGATTTCGTTGCAGAAGGAATTACGTGCAATGGTCCAACGTGGTATACATATGGCACACCAAATGGAGTATATGCCTCTGACGATTTTGGTACGAATTGGTATCCGATGAACGATGGACTGAATAGTGTTCAGACACACTGGGTAGTAGCAGATGCAGATCAGTTATATGCTGCCACTTACACTTATGAAAATGTATACCGATGGGACAGCGGCACTAACTCGTGGACTTTGATTGATAATGGTATTCCCAATGAGACTTTACCTAATGTTCTATATGTAAAAGATGAAAATATTATTGTAGGTGGATGGCATGGAGTCTTCAAAAGCAAAAATGGCGGCGCATTCTACGAGCGATCTCAGAATGGAATAACGGATGCATTTGTGTTCCGAAACATGGAAGTTGCTGCTGATGGCACAATTTGGGCAATGGGAAGCCATACGGGCGTTTATCGAATGCAACAGGATGAAGAATATTTTTCATTGTTGCCAGACGTTGTATGGTCCGGGAATTTTGGAAGTTCTGTGATTAATGGAAATATACTTCCAATCGTACAGGATTATCGTACAAAACTATATGATGTCAGCGAAAATGCGTGGAAGGAGGAGTATCAATATATAAATGTTCCCTTTGCTGACAAATTTCTAAAGACAGCCCAAGGTATTTTTCTGAGTTCCCGCACCGAAGGTATTTTCAGATATGTTGGTTCTACCTCTTACATACGGTTTAACGATGGCTTGACATCACTTGCCGTAAAAGAATTCATCGATATCGGTGACAAGATGATTGTTGCTACCGAGGATGGATTGTACATCCGTGGTGCAGCTGATCCACAGTGGGAAAGAATTTCTTTCTCTGATGAAGATCAAGGAGTGCATAGACTTTTTATCCAGGGCAACCGTTACATTCTCACAGCGGCAGATTTTAACGTATATATTTCCAACGACAGCGGTGAAACTTGGGACATGGTCCAGGACTTAAAATCAAAATATGTAACGTCTTATACAATGGCTGAAGACGGTACCCTTTATGCAGCAACATATGGAGCAATATACATTTCAGTTGATGGAGGGTCACACTGGGTAAGGCGTGATATTCCCTTTGCCGAGGTTAATTCTATGGCCCTCAGGGGTGAAAAACTTTTTTTGGCTACGATGGAGCGAGGCATATGGTCTACAACCTTAAAAGTTGATCAGGTGATTTCTTTTATAAATCCACCAGAAACAATCGGCCAGCTATCTACATATACGTTAGAAGCTGAAACAACGTCAGGGCTGGCAATTACCTATACCGTTGTGTCGGGACCTGGTGTCATTGAGGGCAATATCCTCACAGTTACCGGAGAGGGCGACATCGTTGTCCGAGCAACTCAGCCTGGAGACGATGTTTTCAATCCATCTACGATCGAACACACATTCCGTGTTGAAACAGTTACAGGGATCGAAGACATACTGGAGCCCTCTATCATTGTTTATCCAAATCCCGTTTCCCGCATCATAAAAGTTGTTCTGAGCAATACCGCAGATCAGGGATCAATTCGATTGATCAGTCCGCAGGGGAATATCGTCCTTCAAGATAGAATTCATGGAACAATCGAGATCCAAGCGGAAAATTTGCCTTCTGGACTTTACTATTTACAATATTCAAATTCGAGAGGCACGGTTACGGAGAAAGTTGTGAAAAAATAGCTGACTGTAATAAGGTTCGTAGCGTTGCTCGCTTTTAACAGATTGTTATTCTCGACAATTCGAGATCCATCCATCAGAATAATGTCGCATTCTGCCAGTTACTATGCCGCTTTTACCCCTCACTGTGGTCAGAATTTTAGCACACCTTTGTCTTAAGAAAACGGTCAGACAAAATTGACACTTGACAAAGAGGAAATTATAAACCAATAACACAAACACCATGACAACAATGCAAGCAACGTTACCAGCAGCAGCGCCCTCCGCAGGAAAAGTATGGACAGGCCGAATTATGGGAGGAATCGTTATTCTTTTCATGCTTATGGACAGCATATTTAAGTTTGTAGTGACTGAAGACGTAGTCAAAGCAACTACCGATTTGGGTTTTCAGGCGCACCACCTTCCAATTTTAGGAACACTGGGATTGATCGCAACGGTGTTGTATATTCTTCCCCGCACGGAGATATTTGGTGCTCTAATGCTAACCGCCTATTGGGGTGGTGCTATTGCAACTCATGTTCGTTTAGAAAATCCGTTGTTTACGCATATCCTGTTCCCGGTTTACCTGGGTATCCTGGCATGGGGAGCGCTTTGGATTAAAAGTGAGCGATTGCGCAAGCTTGTCCTTAACAAGGATTAAAGTATCATATCCAATAACGAGTCCCTGATGAGTCAGGGACTTTTTTTTCAAGTGTCGAATCGAGTTAGCATATGGCTGATAAGAACATCCGATGTCACTTGAAAAACAGGAATTCGATTCTGAGATGAGCCACCAATTAAACTAGCTCTGCTTTTATTTCCTGTTGGTTCTTTTCCAACTCCAGCAATTGTTCTAATCGCGCAAAGTTGTCGTAAAGCCGCATTCCTTTTAGAAAAATCAATTTGCAGAGCAGCCGCGTGAAGAACCTTGGAAGGACACTATTCATCTTTATGTGCCAGTAAAGACGGGTATCTGAGTTTGTTTCCTCAAATTTAGAGGTCAGGGTGAAATTGAAAATGCTTCTTTCTAACGTTGATGTGTAATATTCGAAGGGCCGATAATCAAGAATGCTCTCCATTATGTTGCTATTGACGCAGTGATTCGTTGCACCCTTCCGTGTTGCCGGATTAGGACGAGCACCTTCCTTCCAGTTGGATCCAATTGACCATAGCGTTCGTTTCTTCGGCTCATTCAGCCAATCCCATAAAATTGCAGGAGCAACATTGAAATCGTAAAATACCACCAGGTCCGCTTCTTCTGCGAGGAGATAAACTTTTTGTTCGGATGTATAGTCCTGATAGCGTTGGTCAAGGTTTATGCTAAACGTTTGGATCTTTCCGATATGCTCATAATCTTCTGGTTGTTCATGCAGTCCCTCAGGGTAAACTTGCATCGCGTCCAGACAATCTTTTGTAAAAAGGGCATAGGTCCTCCAACCTGTTGCATCCATGACATGATTCTTCAGTAGCCGATGAGCCATATTAACGGAAGTGCCGAGCGGTTTATCTTTACCGCCCACATTGTTCATAATAAAGTCACCATAATGGACAATGAATTTGAGATCTAATGAAGATGCCATCTCGCACGCTTTGCAATGACATGTTCGCAATCTCAGTAGTGATCTCCTTTTATCCCGAAAAGCAAAATATGCAGACTCAATTGTTTCAAGAACGCGATCATTTCGTGTAAGGTTGTCGGAATAGACGAATACCGCATCGCCTTCAACTTCCGCCAGTCGGAAAGCGGGCGTAAGGAAAGAAATAATGCCCTTTAATATTTGCTGCAGAATTTCCTGCGAATGCTCCAGCTCTGTTGTGGCAACAAAGGGAGTATATCCTGTGATGTCGGCTAAAAGTAAAAAACCTTTGCGTGTGGTAGGAGTCATAACCGTTCCTCGAGGGTTATAACAAGATAGCAGTATTTATTTTGAAGTTCAGGGAAGGTGAAGAACGAATTTCACGACATGTTTTATAGCCAGGTAAGCTCAAAACTCGAAAAAAAGGCAGTTCGGAATTCCTGACAATTTTTTAACATCGCGAACGTCATCACTAGGACCAATGTCTGCTTAACCCGTTGATATGATCTCAAGGTATAATTGCTTAAATTCGGTAGCCCAATAGTCCATTCAACTAGCATCCGCACCATGCAAAACCGCAGAAACTGGCTCAGGTCCACGTTGTCAATTGCAGCGGGTCTGCCAATAGGAATGTCGCTTTCAGATCAACTGATTGCAGCGCCCGTCAGCGACACGGAACGGCGACAATGGAATACCCTTCGATCTTCGAACTCTGTAATCAAACTGAACTCAAATGAGAACCCCTATGGTCCTTCGGAAACAGTAAAGCGAGCACTTCAGCAAAATATTGTGGAAGCAAATCGCTATGCATTCGATGTTCAGGTAGAAATGAAAGCAATCCTTGCGAACAAAGAAGGCGTCACTCCAGCACACATTGCTATTGGCGCTGGTTCAGGAGACTTGCTTTGCCAGGCCGGTGCGGCCTTCGGTGTTGAAGGTGGACGGATTCTTTCAGCCTACCCAACATTTCCTTTGCTCATGAACTACGCGACTGCATTTCGCGCTACGTGGGACAAAGTAGATCTCAATGACAAGCTGGAGCACGACTATGATGCCATGGCAGCTCGTGTTACGGATGAAACCAAGCTGGTGTTTGTCTGCAATCCGAACAATCCAACGGGTACGCTAGTGGACCCGGTACGTGTAAGACAATTCTGTGAGGAGGTGTCAAAAAGAACAACGGTATATGCAGACGAAGCATACGTTGAGTTTCTGGATCCTCAGCAACAGGTTTCAATGGTTGAGCTGGTGAAGTCGGATGCAAACGTAATCGTTTCCAAAACATTTTCGAAGATCTATGGATTAGCAGGATTGCGACTCGGGTACGTAGTTGGTCGGCCTGACCTTGTAAAAAAGATCGACAAGTATCACATGGGAATTGCAAACAACCAACCTGCTCTTGCTGCTGCTAAAGCTTCGTTGGGTGACATCGACTTCATGGATTATTGTCGCCGGAAGAATGCAGAGGCCCGTAAACATCTCACAGATTACCTGGACAAGAAAGGTATCTGGTATGCGAAGTCCCACACCAATTTTGTTTTCTTTCCCGCAAAGATAGATGCGGCATTGGTGTTGTCGAAGCTTGCTGAAAAAGGAATCAGAATTCGTGTCTGGGATTACAAAGATCAACAGTGGTTTAGAGTGAGTATTGGTACGTTGGAGGAGATGAAGATTTTTACGAGGGAGTTTGACTCTTTAGTTTAAGGTTTAAAGTTGTTTAAAGTTTAAGGTTTAAGGTTTAAAGTTCCAGGTTTGAGGTTTGAGGTTTCGCTCGAGGATAAGACGTACATTATTGGCTCGAGCACTACTTCGGTGTTCAGTGTTCCTTGTTCGATATTCAACCTGCCTCCTGCAAAAACGCTCCCTTTGAAAATTGACACTAAGGTGTCATTTCACTTGCATGAACACCGCCACATCTTTGTGGCATGGAAAGAAAAGTCTATGAAAACCCTGTTTATGGGGACAAAGCCGTTTTCTTGAAAACGGCAGAAGAAACGAATGGTCTTTGTACGCTCATCGAAATGCAAGTTGCTCCTGGTGGAGGTAATCAACCGCATTCCCACGACGACTATGCAGAATGTTTTATCGTATTGGAAGGAGAGTTAACCTTACTGGTTGGAAAGGAATATCGAAAACTAGAGAAAGGTGAGACTTTAAAGGTGCCGCCCCGGACCGTTCATTGTTTTAAGAATAAAACCAAAACCCGTGTTAAATTTTTAGTGGAGTTTACACCTGGTCAACCTGGATTTGAAAAAGTGTTGACGATAGGTTATGGGCTGGCGAAAGATGGACTCACCAGCAGCAAGGGTGTGCCCAACAAATTTTCGCACTTTGCTTTGTTAGTAGTTATGTCGTCAGTCAGGATACCTGGCCTATTTGGTTTAATGATGCCCTTCTTTCAATGGGCTGCACAACGCGCGATACTCAATGGCGAAGCAGATGAATTAATCAGGAGGTATTGTGGTTGACACTATGGTTTCGCGTTACTTCTACCCCTATACCCTATACCCTATACCTTTTTATACCTCCCTTATTCCTTATTCCCTATTCCTTGTAAAGCAACAATTAAAAACATAAATTATCTATACAATCATCGAGGTGTACGCCTTCGGTCATGAGATACCAAAGTTTCCTCCCCACTCCTGTGCTCAAGGAATTCGTATGGAACTATACGGTTATCCATCTCCAGTTCGAATCGGCGGATTTAGTCCCTGCGAAACACCGCGCACCAAAAGCTGAGCAAAAAATTGTATTTTATGTCAAGGGATCAGTAGACCTTTTTGATTTTAAATCTGGGAAAGTAGGTACACCACCGCCAGTATCGATTTACACTCATCAGTTGGAGAGAAGGGTTTTAAGGGTCTCCCCTGAATTTTTTGCAATTGTTGTTTATCTCAAACCCGGCACGTTGTATAGGTTGCTGCGATTTCCCATGACAGAATTTAACCAGCAGTATTTTGATGCGGAGATTTTTTTCGGCAATGAAATAAAACTAGTGAGGGAAAAACTCGCTGGCGCAAAGAGCATTCCTGCGATGGTTGCAATAATTGAAGAACTCCTTATAAAAAGATGTATAAGGATGCAGGAGAAGGCGTCAGTCGATCAGGTCGCTTCTAATGTGATAATGGATCCCTCCACTTTTTCAGTCGATCGTATGGCGAATGATGCGTGTTTGAGCACGAAACAATTCTATAGAAAATTCACCCAGCGAATTGGAATTTCCCCAAAGTATTTCAGCCGGCTTTCCCGTTTCAACCATGCCTACCAATACAAATTGATTAATCCAGGAATAAGCTGGTCCTCGATCGCGCAGGAATTCTCTTTCACAGATTATCACCACCTGGAAAAAGAGTTTAAAGAATTTTTGGGGCTGACACCATCTGAATGGGTAAAGGCAGAGCTTGCTGCACCCGAACGGATTTTAAAACTCCGGTAGAAAGTCCTTTTTCTACCCAATGTTATATCGCTATTGTTTCAATATTGTAGAGAGGTTCTAAACTTATTATCGAAGCTTGATCATGTTGTACCTAAAAAACGCTTGCTTATGAAATCATCATTTGTTTTTTTGTTCGTTTGTGCCTGCCTGTTTTTCAACACGACAGTTGGTAAGTCACAAGATCCGCGGGAAGCCGAGATACGAAGGTTGGAGAAAATTGAAAGAGAAGCGGTCTTAGCTGGGGATTCTGTTGCCTTATTTGATAAGATATGGGCACCTTCGATGATCGTTAATACTCCTGCCAACGTAGTCGGTACTGTACAAGGTACGAAGGCTATTTTCAGATCGGGAGGATTGCGTTACCTGTCCTTCGAAAGGACAATTGAAAAGATATCTTTCAATGACAATGTTGCAATCGTTATGGGAGGAGAGGTACTAAAGCCACAAGGGGCTCAGCCGAATGCCGGAAAGACAGTTAGACGTCGTTTTACTCACGTCTGGCTTTTCAAAAATAATTCATGGAGTATTATCGGACGTCAAGCAACAATATTTAAAGTTGAGTAATTGTAGTCCAATTTCTGCATTCTGTATTCTTCACTCATCACTCTGCATTCAAGATCTTTATTTCGAACTTTAAACTTAGATTTTGAACTATCTGAGTGATGAGTGCAGAGTGTAGAGTTTAGAGTGGGGACAGGCACTAAATCTCTTTATAAAAAAATTAGGAATCCGAAATTGCCAGTGATAGTTTGCAAGAACAAGTATGCACCGATTCTTCGCTTTCTTATCACGCGCCGGACTGGATAGTTTCTCCTTGCTCATGGTGGGAATGGTTGTGCTGGCGTGGCGATTTCCCGAAGCTGCCAGCCCGGATAGTCCTGTTGATCTCAGACTCATCGGTAACATCGGAGTAGTATTTATCTTCTTCTTCTACGGATTAAAACTCGACCCTGCCAAGTTACTTGCGCAGCTGGGTCGTTGGCGAATGCATTTGCTAATACAATCCACCACGTTCATTATTTTCCCTTTAATAATTTTGGTTTGCCGTGGGCTTTTTCATGCGCCCGGTTCTGATCTCCTATGGGTAGGAGCATTCTACCTGGCTGCAGTGCCGTCTACTGTCTCTTCGTCTGTTGTGATGGTGTCAATGGCTGGTGGAAACGTTCCTGCTGCTATTTTCAACGCAAGTGTTTCAAGCTTGCTCGGGATATTTATAACTCCGGTGTGGATGAATGTATTGGTCAATTCTAGCAGGCTGTCTGCAGAAGATCTAACGGGCGTTATACTTGACCTTTGTTTGCAGGTACTCCTTCCTGTAGTCGCTGGAATTTTACTTCATGGTAAGCTTGGCCACCTGGCAACACGTTATCGAAATCAACTCAAATATGTCGATCAGGCGATCATATTGCTGATCGTGTTCCGGGCTTTTTGTGATTCGTTTTTGAATAGGATGTTTGATGGATATTCACTTATTGAGCTGTTGGGGCTTGGAGTGCTGATGCTTCTCCTGTTCTTTGCTATGCTTGGTATTATGCAGTTCATCGCATTGCGCATGCGTTTTAGTCGGGAAGACCGTATCACGGTGATTTTTTGTGGCTCAAAGAAGTCATTGATACAAGGAGTAGTAATGGGCCAGATCTTATTCCCGGATGCTGCGGCTTTCGGAATCGTGCTTCTACCATTGATGCTTTATCACGCTCTTCAACTGTTCGTAGGAAGTATTCTCGCCCAACAGATGGGACGTGGGAGAATTGAATGATCATTTGAATCCCACTTTAAGATGTTATGAAAAGTTCTGACGGAAGGAATAGGGAATCCGAGGGATCAGGTCTATGGAAGGAGGTATAGGGTATAAGGTATAAGGTTCGACATTCGTCACATATATCCCTATGCCCTATACCTTATACCTCTCAATAGAGAATAGGGCATAATGATGCGCACTTTGCGACCTCATCCCTATTCCTTATTCCCTATTCCTTTTTTCTAACTTGGCAATGTAGGATCAATTGATTTCTAAAAAAGGAAGATGCTTTGCTATCCCTGGTTACTTTCCGTCTTTGCCTCGATTAAATCAAAGCCCCTGGCGTTTCCCAGGGCACTTGTATGAGTTCTAAGTTTTATTTTTGTTGAATTTATGGATCCATACCAAATTCTTGGTGTTCCTTCGCATGCTTCTGGTGCAGAGATTAAGTCCGCGTATAGGCGACTCGTGAAGAAGTTTCATCCTGATGTGTATAAAGGAAATCATGCAGACATGATCAGGCAACTGAATGAAG
>JAEZBX010000139.1 GCA_023412765.1 Bacteroidota bacterium | reverse complement strand
AGAGAGTACATGGCAGTTTATGAAGTCAGCGGAAGCGAAAAGAAACTCGAAAAGCTTAATTCCTTTTTGAAGGAACGACCGCAAGTCTGCGCTTATGAATATTAATTAAGGTTTAAAGTTTAAAGTTTAAGGTTTAAGGTTTCGCTCGATTCAAAAGATCAGATACTTTCTTCGGGCCAGTTTGACTGCTAACTTTTTACCCTTCTAAAGTGGAAGTACTACAACTTTAAACTTTAAACTTTAAACCTTAAACTAAAGTGAGAATTAGACAAACTTCACCCCCTCATGATTAAGCTCCTGATATTTTTTCTTATCGAAGACATAGTAGAAAGCTCCCTTCCGCGATGAGGTTTTATTCTTTTCATTTAACCTGTTCAGAATCTCCAATGAAAGAATCTTGCGTGTGAAGTTTCTCTTATCCAACGGGCTTTCGTAGATGGCCTCATAGAGACTTTGTAATTGAGGCAGTGTGAATTTTTCAGGAAGCAGTTCGAAGCCGATCGGATGGTTCGCTACCTTCTGTTGAAGTCTTTCCTTCGCGAGGGCAACCATTTTCTTGTGGTCAAAGATAAGATCCGGGATCTTATCTAATGGAAACCACTTTGCCTCGTGCTCAAACTGTAACTGCTCACTGTAATCTGCAATATTGATAAGCGCAAAGTATGCGATTGAGATTACGCGTCCAGCCGGATCGCGATCCACTTCGCTGAAGCAATAGAGTTGCTCCATGTAGATGTTATCCATACCGGTCAGTTGGCGCAGTACACGAACCGCAGCTTCATCAGTGCTTTCATCGTGGTTTGTAAACCCACCCATCAAAGACCATTTTCCCTTTTCGGGTTCGAATCCTCGTTTAATGAGAAGAGCTTGCAACTGGCTGCCGTCGAATCCAAAAATTATGCAATCAATGGCTACCAGCAGGCGATCATGACTTTTATATTTATTCAGTTCCATTACTACTTTTTTATAATGACTCGCCTGTCAGAAAAAGCAACAGGTCGGCTCGTTACCCGCGGAAGTACAGGTAGGCCGCCAAAATTAATGCGATGACAATTACCGATGAAACAATATCCTTGGTTTCCCAACTTGACTTCGTTTTAAGACGGTCGGCATCCGTCATGGTAGAAAACGTTAGACCGCTAATCTTGTCGTACGACGGCGCAGGGCTCGTGTAGCTTACGGCAATGAAAACTACGATACAAACAATAGTGATCAGAAGACTATAGTATTGGAAGAAAATATTGTTGACGATCCAAAGGAAGGATCCTTTTTCATACGAAAAATCATCAGCTAGTTTTATGGGCGTATCAATTGCAAGCCTGAACAATCCCATCAGAAATCCCACCGTCATCGATGCGATGCATCCTTTGGCATTCAATCTTTTCATATAAATACCAAAGAAGAAAACCACGAATATCGGAGGGGCAAGATAAGCCTGAACTCCCTGGAGATAATCATACAATCCTTTTCCGCCCTGGATCACCGGGATCCATAGTAGTCCGACGAGCACCATTACCCCAGTGGCTACACGCCCAATCCAAACCAATTGCTCTTGCGACGCATTTGGACGAAAACGTGAGTAGAAATCCATCGTGAAAAGTGTGGAGCATGCATTGAATACACCTGCCAGCGAACTCATCAACGCCGCAAGCAAACCTGCTACAACAATTCCACGAACACCAACCGGCAAAACATTTACTACCAGCATAGGAAACGCCTGTTGCGCGTTCTCCCGAATTAGCACTCCATTTTCATCAAACAATACCTGTTGCATTGCAGGATTAGTTCCACTCTTTGCCAGGGCGTATGTTATAAGTCCGGGAATGATAAAAATAAACACTGGCAAAAGCTTGAGGAAAGCGGCAAAAATTGACCCCCTCCTTGCCTCAGTCTCACTAGCTGCTCCGAGAGTGCGTTGAACGATGTATTGGTCTGTACACCAATACCAAAGTCCGATGATCGGTGCACAGAAGAGCATACCAAGCCATGGGTAATTATCATTGAAATACCACGCCATTCTTCCTTCTTCTCTCACGGGTGCCCAGGTGCTTTCGACGCCAGCAGGTACCATTGGTTTCCAGAGGTTGAACATTTCAGATCCCGCGATTTCGCGCAACTTGCCCCAGCCCCCTAGCGCGTCTAATCCATATATTGTAAGTAGCAGAGAACCGATTACGAGAATAACAGTTTGTAACGCTTCAGTATATGCAACTGCCTTGAATCCTCCGATGATGGAGTATATACCTGTAAGAATGATCACGAGTATTGACCCGAACCAGAAAGGCGTCATTCCGAGGAGTTCCACGTCAGGTAACAGCACACTGAATACGATCCCTCCTGCGAAAATGCCAACAGCAATTTTTGTCAGTACGTATGCGACCAGGGAAATGATTGATAGTATTGTTCTTGCCTGCGGGGAATAACGCTTTTCAAGAAACTCCGGCATTGTAAATACTTTCGAGCGCATATAAAATGGAACCATGATCCAGCCAAGGACCAAAAGACACCAGGCGTGTAGTTCATAGTGAGCCAGTGCTACGCCGTCTGTTGCACCTGAGCCGGAGAGTCCCACGAGGTGCTCAGACCCTATGTTCGACGCAAAGATGGAAGCGCCGATGATGAACCATCCTAAGTTGCGCCCAGCTAGAAAATATTCTTCTGTATTATTTTGTTTCTGACTCATCACCCAGATGGCGAGGCCAGCAATGAGCAGAAAGTATAAAGCAATTACTACCCAGTCGAGCGTTTCAAGTCCTTGCATTAGCGTAGGTTTAAGGTTATGTAAAAAAGGGAATTACTCATCTAAGAAATATTCCACTAACGAAAATACATCTCACTCCATCGCAACATGTTCTTGAACTGGTATAAGTCAGTGTTTTTGTCTATGCGAACATATTCGATCCCAGCCATTTCTGCAAAATCTTCTAAATGCTGTGATGAAAGATTTTGGCTATAGCAAGTATGATGTGCACCCCCGGCATAAATCCAGGCAGCGCAACCCTTCTGCATGTCGGGGTACGGCTTCCATAGCACTCGAGCAACGGGCAACTTCGGGAGCTCATGCTGTGGCGAAACTGCTTCTACTTCATTGACTAACAACCTGAACCGGTTTCCCATATCAACAACAGAAGCATTTAGCGCAGGGCCAGCGCCACTATTAAATACCAGACGGACGGGATCTGCTTTGCCCCCAATGCCCAGCGGATGAATTTCGCAGGAAGGTTTGCTGTCTGCAATAGATTCACAAATCTCGAGCATATGTGCACCGAGAACCAAAGGATTTGCCGGATCGAAATGATAAGTATAATCTTCCATAAAAGAATTCCCTCCCTTCAAACCGGTACCCATCACTTTCATCGCACGTACTAAGGCCGCGGTCTTCCAATCGCCTTCAGCTCCAAATCCGTAGCCCTCAGCCATCAGACGTTGAACAGCAATTCCTGGAAGCTGGACAAGACCATGCAAGTCTTCAAAGGTATCGGTAAAGCCTTTGAAATTTCCTTCGACAAGAAATGCTCGCAACCCCGCTTCGGTTTTTGCAGCATCGCGAAGGGACTGATGTCGTTCACCTCCCTTTCTTAAAGGTGCTACCACGCTGTATCTTTGTTCGTACTCGCCAACAATTTTGTTAACCTCTGCATCCGAGACACCATTGATAACTTTTACCAGATCTCCGACACCATAGCCATTGACAGAATATCCAAAAACTAATTCCGCCTCAACTTTATCACCTTCTGTGACAGCAACATCGCGCATGTTGTCACCGAATCTGCAAAACCTGGCGCGCTGGAGGTCGTGCCACCCACTGGCTGCACGCATCCATACTTCAATCGCACGCAAAACATCTTTGTCCTGCCAATGTCCAACGACTACCTTGCGATTTAAGCGCATTCTTGTCATCATAAATCCGAATTCGCGGTCGCCATGGGCACTCTGATTCAGATTCATGAAATCCATATCAATTTCGTTCCAGGGAATGTCGCGATTGAATTGTGTATGAAGATGAAGTAAAGGTTTTTTCAGGATCTTCAGTCCTCCGATCCACATCTTTGCCGGCGAGAAAGTGTGCATCCATGCAATGACACCAATACAATTTTTTGAAGCGTTGGCTTCCTGACAGATTAAGAAAATTTCATCGGGTGTTTTCAGAACAGGCTTGAATACAACTGTTACCGGAATAAGAGCCGACGCGTCCAGTTCCCTCACGACTTGCTGCGAGTGTCCAGCAACCTGCTTCAGCGTTTCGTCTCCATATAAATTCTGGCTACCGGTAACAAACCATACTTCAAAAGATTTCAAGTTTATCATTTTCAATTATTGATACGTAGTAATGTCATTCCTCCAACCCCATCAATATTGGAAGAAGGCTCAGGCGAAAGTACCTTATTGTCCATAATATGATTCCGGTCCGTGTTTTCGCTCAAAGTGTTTTTTTATTAAAGCGTCTTTCAATCTTGGCGCTTTGGGATTAATCTGTTCTGTTAGCAACGCCATTTCCGCAATAGCTTCCAACACGCCGCTGTTATAGACTGCCTTAGCAGCCGTTTTTCCCCAGGTAAAAGGTGCATGATTTCCAACAAGCACCATCTCAACTTCTTCGTAGTTCAAACCTCGTTCTTTAAAACAGTTGAGAATCTGAAAACCCGTTTGATATTCATAGTCCCCTTCTATCATACTGTCTTCCATCGGCGCTGCACATGGAATATCGGTTGTGTTGTGATCCGCATGAGTTGTTCCAAAGATAGGGATATCTCTTTGCGCCTGTGCCCATGCCGTTGCGTGAGTTGAGTGAGTATGAACAATTCCCCTGATGTTTTCCCAGTGTTTGTACAACACCGCATGAGTTTTAGTGTCGGATGATGGCCGAAGGTCTCCTTCGATCACCTTCCCCTCAAAATCCACAACAACCATTTTTTCAGGAGACAGATCCTCGTAGGGTACACCGCTTGGCTTTATGGCGAACGCTCTCAATGACCTGTCAGCCGCGCTGACATTTCCAAAGGTAAACATCACTAATCCAAGCTTCGGCAATTGTATGTTAGCTTCATAAGCCTCTTCCCGTATGTGCTCGTATTTACCCATTGGGCTCTGTCTTTTGAAAAGATGATTATTGGTTGATTGCCATAGGGGTTTTCGGGAGGGTTATCGCTTCGATCGACCGTCCTGTGTCAATATATTTTTGATAACGCTTCTTATAAATAGCAGCGGCTTTCAGATCCGGCTCAAATTCCTGGTCGAATCCCTGACCCATGGCGTCCATCGCATCTTCAACTTTTCTGTATAATCCCGCTGCAGTTGCGCCGAACATTGCCGCGCCAATCGCACAGGTTTGTTCCGATTTATGAATGCGAATCGGCATGTTCATGACGTCTGACATAACCTGCATTATGTAAGGTGACTTTCGCGCTACGCCGCCCAAACCTATTAAACCCTTGACAGGTACCCCCTCCGTATTAAATCTGTCTACAATTGCCTTTGCACCAAAACATGTTGACTCCACCCATGCCTTGAACAACTGTGGTGCATCGCTACCCAGGTTAAGGCCGGTCATCGCACCTTTCAAAAGTTGATTGGCATCCGGAGTACGCCTGCCATTCAACCAGTCAATTGCCAGTTCGTTATTTTCCGATAATGGGATAGCTAGTGCTTGTTTAGTAAGCTCCGGAATCAAACCGTCAAGTATTTCTTCTCTGACTTTCACCGCGAGATCCTTGCTAAGGTGTGAAGAGCTAGTCAACATTGTCCGCAACGGCCACGCTAACATATTCTTGAACCATGCATATGCATCCCCAAACGCTGATTGGCCCGCTTCCAGACCAATCATTCCCGGTATGATCGAACCATCAACTTGTCCGCATATTCCCTTCACAAGAATTCCCTCCATTTTTTCGCGTGGGATGACCATCATATCACAAGTCGAAGTGCCCATTACTTTGCTTAGATGATAGGGCTCAATTTGTCCTCCTACGGCGCCCATATGACAATCAAAAGCGCCGATACCCACAATTACGTCAGTGCTCAAGCCAAGGCGTTCTGCCCATTCCTGAGAAAGTCGGCCTGCTGGTTTGTCAGCTGTATAGGTATTCTTAAATAATCTTGACGTAAATCCCTTTAGGAGCGGATCGAGCGAGGCAAAAAAATCGTCTGGTGGCAATCCTCCAAACTCGGCAGCCCAAAGTGCTTTATGCCCGGCGGAGCAGACGCCTCTTCTTATTTCATTTGCGTCCTTGCCACCTGTCAGGAGAAACGGAATCCAATCACAATGCTCCACCCACGAAAAGCAGGCATTGCGAACATCCTCATCGCTTCGCAAAACGTGCAGCAGTTTTGCCCAAAACCATTCGGAGGAATAAATTCCTCCCACAAACTGTAAATAGTTGGTATCGAACTTTTCCGCATGTTCATTGATTTCCGCCGCTTCAGCTGTCGCCGTATGGTCCTTCCACAGCACAAACATTGCGTTTGGGTTCTTTTCGAACGGTGGATTTAAAGACAATGGAGTTCCTTGCTTGTCAACTGCGATTGGTGTAGATCCGGTGGTATCAACCGAAATCGCCCTTACACTCTTCCTTCCATTCGCGCCAGCTGCTTCCAAACACTGCCGAATACTTGTTTGAAGACCTTCGATATAATCCAGTGGATGCTGCCTGAACTGATTTTTTGTAGGATCACAAAACAACCCATCCCGCCAACGCGGATAATGATAAACCGATGCTGAAAGCTCATTGCCATTTCTAGCATCGACCAAAACCGACCGTACGGAGTCGGTACCAAAGTCAACGCCTATCACAAATTCGTCTCTGTTCATAACTGATCAATTCGCCGGAATGGATACCAAATATAGAAGCCTGCAGCAAATAAGTGTAAGTATAACAGTTATATTTTTATCTATTCATTGTTTGCAATCTATTCAAAATAGGGGTTTTAAACTGAAGACGTCGGATAAAATGGGAATAACCTTAAAGGGATAGCACGGGTCAGGATCGAGCGAACCTAAAAACTTACACACTTGAACACCTAAACACATTGGAATGAGTAAGTCCAACCGACGATAAGAAAAACCGTCAGTATCCATGAAATATCATCGACACTGACGCTTTGGAGGTGATCGGAATGCGTAATTCGCCTACCCGTTATAAAAGAATTGTTCGTGGATAATTTTGCCGTCTTTCCATTTCTGAACAGAAGCCTGGGTATATTTCTTTTCACCCCATTCTTTGTGCAAATATTC
>JAEZBX010000072.1 GCA_023412765.1 Bacteroidota bacterium | reverse complement strand
GGTTCGGTTCTTGAGTTATAAAAATGCCTGTTTAAAATTGGAAATAATGTATCGTGTATTAACGTCGACTTACCGCTACCTGAAACACCCGTGATACACGTCAGTGTTCCCAACGGTATATTCAAATCTACATTCTTGAGATTGTTTCCACTAGCGCTGGTAAGCACTATGCTTTCTCCGCTTCCTTTCCTTCTTTCCCTGGAAAATGGAATCGAGAGTTCTCCGCTCAGGTATTTCGCTGTAGTACTTTTGCCCTTGAGAAATGTAACGGGATCTCCTTCTGCTACCATATGGCCACCATGTCGGCCGGCACCTGGTCCGATGTCAAGAATGTAATCGGATTCGAGCATCATGTCTTTGTCGTGCTCTACCACGATCACGGAGTTTCCAATATCGCGAAGATCTTTTAATGCCTTAATAAGTTTGACGTTGTCGCGTGCATGCAAACCGATACTAGGCTCATCCAGTATGTATAAAACTCCGACGAGCTGAGTTCCAATTTGTGTTGCTAATCTGATGCGTTGAGATTCACCACCACTCAATGTTCTTATTGGTCTGTTAAGATTGAGATAGTCCAATCCAACGTCAAGCAGAAACCCAATTCGCTTTCTGATTTCTTTCAACACCTCAGCAGCAATGATGCGCTGCTTCTCATTAAGGCGATTCTCCAATCCCGTAAACCATTTCTGAAGCGCATTGATATCGAGTTGAGCCAGCTCGGATATGTTCGTATTATCAAGTTTGAAGTGAAGCGATTCTTTTTTTAAGCGCGCACCATTGCATTCCGGACAAGTCTTCGTAACGGTAAAATCATCAACCCATTTCTTTATAGCATCTGAGCCTTCTTCTTTTTGCTTTTCGAGAAAACTGATAATGCCTTCAAACTTTGTATTCCATTCTGTGCCGGGATATTTTACAGAAGCGACAGTAACAGGTTCATCATCGCCATAAAGCAAAATATTGATTACGTCTTTCGGAATATTTTTGATGGGCGAACTCAGTGTAAGTTTATAGCGCTTTAGTATCGCTTCAATCTTTTTGAAGATCCAAATATCTCTGTATTCTCCAAGGGGAAGAATACCGCCGCGACTGATGCTTAAGGATGGATCTGGAATTACGGATTCTTTCGTGATCTCTTCTACCTGGCCCAGGCCATTACATGTTGGACAAGCACCATATGGGGAATTAAATGAAAAAGTATTTGGCGCGGGTTCATCGTAAGCAAGACCCGTTTTAGGATCCATGAGAAATTTTGAGAAGTGATGTACCTTCCCATTCTCCTCCATTACCATCATCACGCCTTTTCCCTCTTTCAGAGACTTACCTATCGATTGGCCTATACGCGCGCGATCTTTTGGTTCAGCTATTATTCGATCCATCACAATCTCAATGTCATGGATCTTGTACCGATCTACCTGCATTTTGGCAGTGATCTCCTGAACGTCGCCATCAATCCTCACCTTGGTGTAGCCCGACTTCCTGATCTGCTGGAACAATTCGCGATAGTGACCTTTCCTTCCCTTCACTACAGGTGCCAGCAGAAACAGTTTTTTGCCCTTGAAATTTTGTAGTAACGTATCCAGGATCTGGTCTTCTGACTGACGGACCATTTTTTCGCCCGTCAGGTAAGAAAATGCTTCACCTGCCCGCGCGAACAACAAGCGCATGAAATCGTAAATCTCAGTAACGGTACCAACAGTAGACCTCGGGTTACGCGAAGTGGTTTTCTGCTCTATCGAGATGACAGGACTTAGTCCGTTGATCTTGTCGACATCCGGGCGTTCCAGGTTACCCATAAAACTCCGGGCATATGCTGAAAAGCTTTCCATATAGCGACGCTGCCCTTCTGCATAGATCGTGTCAAATGCCAGAGAGGATTTGCCGCTTCCACTTATACCAGTGATTACTACCAGTTTATTGCGAGGGAAACTGACGTTAATGTTCTTGAGATTGTGCTCCCGCGCTCCAATTATTTCAATGACATCGTGTCCTGTTGTATCAAATATCTTCTTTTCTGTCGCCGCTTTTGTCATGAAGGGAATTAATATTGAAGTATACAAATTTGAGCCGAGGATGGTTGCAGTTCACAAAAAATTTTGGACAAATGATTGAGTGGAACCGGATGCCTCGTGTATCAGAAGGAAAATGTGAGTTGAAGCTGCCTGATAGCAATTTTATTTTTCCCCTCGTAAAACTTGACGTAATTGCCCTGCTGCAGATAATATGCGATGGTTTCATTCGTTTGCGGATCCACAATCCAGTACTCTGGTACACCAAAATGTTCATACAGTTCTTTCTTCCTGACAAGGTCAAATTGTCTATTTGACGGAGATAGGATTTCAACAATGATATCAGGTATCCCATGGAAATGACCATCTGGCCTGGAATGTCCTTTGTTACCCTTAAGAATAACACTGATATCAGGTTGTACCGCATTGCTTACATCATCAAAATATATGTCGAATGGTGCAATAATTACCTCCCCTAAGTTTGAATCGTCAATGGTTTCACTTAACCTTCTGAAAATAGTCTGCAATACCTGTTGATGAATTTTTATGGGAGATGGAGACATATAAATAACGTTGTCAATCAATTCAGCTAACGTCCCCTCCGGAAGGTTTTTGTAAACCTCCATTATTGTCCGGGGGGGTATTTTGGAAGCAGGATCCATACTTAAAAATAGAAATTCACAGACAGGTTACCAACCTCAAACCTCAAACCTTAAACTTTAAACTTTAAACTTTGACTAGGGCATCTCCTTCCCCTGGACGACCAAAAGCATTTCAAACCAGTCCTGCATATCAAGTTGGATCTCTGTAGCTTTTGCGCTTTCTGTAATTCTTTCGGGTCTGGTAGTGCCGATAACAGGAAAGATGTTGGAGGGATGTCGTAGCAACCACGCCAGGGATAACTGGCTCGACGTTGCGCCATACTTTGAGGCTTTGTTGAACAATTCCTGGCTTCCTTCTTTTACAAGTTTGCCTCCACCCAGAGGCGACCAGGCCATCGGACAAACCCGTTCCTGCATAAGAAAGTCAAGGCTGCCGTCAAAGAGCGGTTCGTGGTGGGTAATTGAGATTTCAATTTGATTCGTGACCAACGGAAACGGCAAATAACTTTGAAGCATTTGGAACTGTGAGGGCCTAAAATTCGAAACTCCGAAATGTAGAACCTTGCCGGATTGTTTTAGGAGTCCGAAGGCATCTGCCACCTGCTCTGGATCAAGAAGAGGGTCTGGCCGATGTATCAACAGTAGGTCTATCCGATCCGTGTTCAACATGCGCAGCGAATTTTCGGCGCTCCAAAGTATGTGCTCCTTCGAAGTGTCGTAATGTTTTATCCACGTCTTGGGTCTTCGTCCTGATGAAAATTTTATTCCGCACTTCGTTACGATTTCAATCTTATTTCTAAGTCCAGGATTCGCTTTCAGGATCTTTCCGAAAATTTCTTCATTTTCATGATCCCCATAAATATCTGCATGATCAAATGTAGTTATGCCGGCATCCAGTGATGCTGAAATGAGCTGTTCAACTTTTGATTCTTCGAGATTCCATCTCCATGCTCCGGAAATAATACGTGAGAATGTGGGTCCTTCCTTATGAATAGGCTTTCGTTCCATCTATGTCTTACTTGAATTAATTAATCTTTAATATGCTGTTGCTCGATGATTCTCCCTCGAGTTGATTGTTCCCGATCTTAACAAATCAGAATTATTTTGAGAGCCATTGAATGACGGTATCTGCAAACTCCTGTGGTTTTTCTGCCTGAACCCAATGTCCGGTGTCCATGGTTTCAAGTTCTGCCTTCGGGAATATTTCGGTAATACGTTGCCAGTCGTTATCAGCAATATATTTTGATCTCGAACCCCGTATAAATAACGTTGGTTTCTCAAAACTGCCGGGGAATTGCAAATCCACACCGATATTGGAAAGCTTATCTGTAATCACAGGAAGATTTATTTTCCATGAGAATCCACCTGAAGTTTTGCGTTGCAGGTTCTTCAGCAAGAACTGCCTCACATCAGGTTCGGGAACGTGCTGCGATAAAGTTTCGTCAGCTTCATTTCGGGAGGTGATTTTATCCACTGGTATTGCTTTCAAGCCTTCAGCAATGGTGTAGTGTTCGAGGTTATATTCTTTCGGTGCAATGTCCACCACAATCAACTTTGAAAGTTTGTCGGGATGTGCCAGTGCAAAATTCATTGCCGCTTTTCCTCCCATCGAATGCCCGATAATGATTGGGCTTTGCAGTCCGTTTGAGTCTACAAATTCCTCCAGGTCTTTTACCATAGCTAAATAGTCGAACTCATCACTGTGCGGCGACTGACCGTGGTTACGAAGGTCGACAGTAAAAACCTTGTAATGATTGGCAAACAACTTCGCTTGGGTTAACCAATTGTCGGACGATCCAAACAGTCCATGAAGGACAACCATTGGGTCTCCAGCTCCGAGTTGGCGGGAAAATAATTTCATGGCCCAAAAATAGAATTAACTAGCCAGAAGTCAGAATTAAACGATGCGAAGGGTATATTTGGGGCTTTAATTTTTAAAATGGAATTATCACAAGGAACTTATAAGATTCAGGGCCTTAATGTTCTCGACATCGCTGAACAATTTGGTACCCCTCTATATATCTATGACGGCGACAAGATTGCGCACCAGGTCAAGACATTGAAGAATGCTTTTTCGGATACAGACGTCAAAGTAAAGTATGCGGCCAAGGCTCTCACGAATATTTCGATACTTAAACTGATTCGCAAACACGGTGCAGGTATTGAAGTGGTCTCTCTGGAGGAGGCGAAAATTGCCATGAAAGCGGGCTATACTCCTCCAGAAATCGTTTACACTCCCAGCGGTGTGGATTTTGAAGAGGTCATTAAAGCGGTGGACCTGGGTCTTGCAATTAATATCGACAACTTGTCAACACTTCAGAAATTCGGTGATCGGTATAAGAACACTTACCCATGCGGGCTCCGACTGAATCCTCACATTCTTGCAGGAGGAAATTATAAGATCTCTACAGGTCATAGCAATTCGAAATTCGGTATTTCCATATTTCAGTTTCAACAGATCATGGAAATCGTGCAAAGACACGGTTTGCATATCAAAGGTCTTCATATTCATACCGGTTCCGAGATAGCAGAAACGGATGTATTTATAAAAATGGCTGAGATCCTGTTTAGCATGGCAGGCGACTTCCCGAATCTTTCCTTCATAGATTTTGGCAGTGGATTTAAGGTGGCTTACAAAGAGGGGGACATGGTCACTAACATCTATGACCTTGGATTAAAATTGTCGAAAGCGTTCAACGACTTTTGTCAGCGTTATGGAAGAAAACTTGAGATGTGGATTGAACCGGGCAAATACATCGTTAGCGAGTCTGGCACTTTTCTGGTGAAGACTAACATAGTGAAGCCGACGCCATCGGTAACATTCGTTGGTGTGAATTCCGGATTGAATCATCTGATTCGTCCCATGATGTATGACTCTTACCATCACATCGTAAACATTTCCAATCCAACGGGGTCTCAAAAAATTTATACTGTAGTTGGATACATCTGCGAGACTGACACGTTTGGGTCAGATCGCAAAATCCATGAAGTGCGTGAAGGAGACATTCTCGCTATTAAGAATGCAGGTGCGTACTGTTTTTCGATGGCCTCTAATTACAATTCGCGTTTGAGACCGGCAGAAGTTTTAGTGGTGAACAAGGAAGCTAAGTTGATAAGGGAGCGCGAAACCCTCGACGATCTGTTGAAATTGCAAGTTGAAGTGGATGTATAGCGCGTTGCGTTCCCGTTCGTAAGATCGCGTCAACTTTTTTCGAATACAGTTCGTTACTTTGGAGTCTAACATTATCTGATGGTCACAAGATCGGCTGTTTTATTTCTCTTTCTGGCTGTAACATCATGGGTACATGCCCAAATTCTTCAACCGGCAAAACTTGCAGCAGAAACTCCTGCAAAAAATTTTAAAGTTGGTGATGAGGTAGAATTAACTTTTAAGGCAACTATCGACAAGGGTTGGTATATCTACTCCGTTGGATTTGATGAAGATTGTGGGCCTATTCCTATCGCCATTACGCTAGAGGAAAATCCAGGATTCGAATTGGTCGGCAAAGTGGAGGCCGTTAACGACAAAGCAAAACATGACAAGATATTCGATTGTGATGTACGGATCTTTGAAAACAATGGGGAGTTTAGACAAAAAATTAAAATTCTTTCTGCCGACCTGACACTTACCGGTTCTTATGAAGGGCAGGTTTGTTCCGAAGAAAAAGGTCAGTGCGTCTTATTTTCAGGCGACTTGTTGTTTGGAAAAATTAACGTTGCACCTGGGTCAACTGTTGTTCCAAAGGCTCAACCAAAAGTAGAACCTGTAATACCAAAGGTCGAGACGCCAGACACATCAAAGTCTATAGCAACCCCAACAGTTCAATCAACTCAAGGTGAACCGACCAAGGGACCAATATTGGATCCTGAACTCATCAAAGAAGATCCGCGCACGAGTTCAGGTGTTGGATTTTTTATTCTTGCTTTTCTTGCCGGATTGGCGGCCCTACTGACGCCTTGCGTGTTCCCTATGATTCCAATGACGGTTAGCTACTTCACTGGCAAGGGGAACCAGAAATCTTCTGCTTTGATTTATGGGTTTTCTATTATCGCGATTTACACTGTGATCGGAATGGCTGTCGCACCCTTGATGGGGCCTGAAACAGCTAATCACCTTTCAACGGAATGGATCCCTAACTTGATCTTCTTTGCAGTGTTCGTCGTATTCGGATTATCATTTCTCGGATTGTTCGATATCACTCTTCCAGGGACCTTTATTAATAAGGTGGACAATCAGGCGGAAAAGGGTGGCTTGCTAGGCGTGTTCTTTATGGCGTTTACATTGGTGCTTGTTTCATTCTCGTGTACCGGCCCTCTTGTTGGAAGTATATTGGTTTCGTCGGCGGGAGGTGAATTTATCAAGCCGATCATTGGCATGTTTGCATTTGCCCTTGCATTTGCTATACCCTTCACGTTGTTCGCATTTTTTCCCGGATGGCTAAATTCTTTGCCGAAATCCGGAGGATGGCTGAATTCAGTAAAGGTTGTTCTGGGTTTCCTTGAGCTTGCATTGGCATTTAAGTTTTTAAGCATCGCTGATCAGGCATTCCATTGGGGCATACTTGATCGCGAGATCAACATTGCAATTTGGATAGTGATCGTGACGCTTATTGGTGTTTACCTGATGAAAGGATTTAGACTGCCAGGGGATGTCGGGAAGGATGTTGAAGAGAAGAGAGTCGGAATACCACGACTTGTTCTTGCAATGATTGCATTCACCTTTGTTGTATATCTCGTGCCGGGCATGTGGGGCGCCCCGCTTAAAGCGTTAGCTGGTTATCTTCCACCAATGCATACACACGATTTTGATCTCATTTCAGCTTCGCGAACAACGAAGGAAACTGAGATATGCGACCAACCCAAATATGCGGAATTCCTTCACCTGCCACACGGGCTAAATGGCTACTTTGACTACGATCAGGCTATTGCCTGCGCTCGCCAGCAAAAAAAGCCGCTTTTCATCGACTTTACGGGACATGGTTGCACTAATTGTCGGGAAATGGAAGCCGTCGTTTGGTCTGATCCTGATGTGCTGCAGCGGCTGCAAGATGACTTTGTGGTTGTCGCATTGTATGTGGATGACAAAACGGAACTTCCTGATAATGAATGGTATACATCCGCGTACGATCAAAAGATTAAAAAGACAATTGGGAAGCAAAATGCGGATCTGCAGATCACAAAGCTCAATAATAACGCTCAGCCATTCTATGTATTAGTAGGAAGCGATGAGCGCGTGTTGGTTTCACCCTATGGTTATGACAAGAGTGTTGAGAGTTTTGTGAAATTTCTTGACGAGGGAAAAAGCAAATACAAAGAACTATATCAGTAAAGCTTCCGAAAGTTTTTTGCTCTTCGGGCAGCGCTTCCTGGCTCTCGGATTCAACTTTTGGAAGTTAAGGTACAGGGTAACAAAAAGTGATTCTTGAAGCGATTTGCTGTTAATTCCACCCTTCGAAAAACAGAACGAGCTGAATGTCTTTTCCAACTTTCGTGTAGAGGTTAACCGGCAAGCGCATTTCTTTGGTTTTACCGTGAGCGACGGCGAAAAAACGAGTCCGGCGGTCTAATTTTCTATTCCTGATTCGACTCTTTGCTACCCTTTTGGGAAGGCATGAAGTTCGGATTTTTGCCTTGATTACTTCAGATTGATAATCAGCGCTTTATTTTTTGCATTTCATTTTAAAATATTACACTTTTGATTTGGAACAGTTGTGAGGGCCTTGGCCTCATGATTTTTTAACTGACTATCTTTGGTTTGTTGTTTATAACAGCCCACGGGCATTAACGAATTTTTAGTATGCAAAAACGCTGGTTTGGCTTTCTCATTGTTTCTCTTTTTGTAGTCGCAGTTGTACTGGTAAACAAGTACTATTTAGCTCCAGTCCTGGAGGAGCCGCAACAGCTAAGTTCAACAGACTCGATTTCTGTTGATTCAGTAGAACAAGTTAAAAAGCCAAACCTCCTGTACGGTATGGTCATTGATGACTATACTGTTATTGAAGATAAGATCAAACGCAACGAGGTACTCGGTGATATCTTAATGGAGTACAACGTACCGCCGAATATCATCCATCAGATTTCGAAACTATCAAGAAATATTTTTGACGTCCGTAAGCTAGCTGCAAACAAGAAATACACGCTAATCTGTGATCAGGATTCCCTGAAGACAGCAAAAGCTTTTGTGTACGAACCCAACCCAACAGAGTATATAGTATTTCGTTTTGAAGACACGCTTTGGGTAGATGTGTGCAAGCGTGAGGTAATGATCGTTGAAAAGAGTATTGCCGGAGAAATCAAATCAAACCTTTCTGAAACTATCCAGGAACTTGGTATATCCCACGAGCTAACAAACCGTTTTGTCGACGTTTTCGGATGGCAGGTTGATTTCCAGCGCCTTCAAAAGGGTGACAAATTCAAACTTATCTATGAAGAAGCGCAGGTTGAAGGCGTTTCGGTGGGTATTAAGCAGATCAATGCGATCTACTTCGAACATTTCGGCAGCCCATACTATGCATTCCCTTTTGATCAGGGTGAAGGAGTTGACTACTTCGATGAGGATGGAAAGAGCCTGCGGAAAGCATTGTTAAAATATCCAATCGAATTCACCCGTATCAGTTCCCGGTTTACTATGAATCGATTCCACCCCGTACAGAAGAGGTGGAAGGCACACCTTGGTACCGATTTCGCTGCACCAACTGGAACACCAATTCGAGCAGTTGGAGATGGATTAGTTGAAGAAGCCACGTATCGTTCGAACAATGGGAACTATGTCAAGATCAGGCACAATGCGACTTACACTACGCAATATCTTCACATGTCGCGCATTGCTGACGGAGTGCGTGCAGGAACGAGAATCCGACAAGGTCAAACTATTGGTTATGTTGGAAGCACAGGTTTAGCAACTGGTCCGCACCTTTGCTATCGATTCTGGAGAAATGGTAAGCAGGTTGATGCGCTGAAGGTAGAGCTTCCGCCGTCGCAGCCAGTAAAGAAAGAGTTTCTTGAGTCATTTGAGAGTGTAAAAACTGACCTGACCAAGAAGCTGGATAATATTACGTTCCCTATCCAATCGGAGCCTATCGCTGCGTTATAATTACGCTTAAGGTCGGTGAAATTTTCTTTTAATTTTTTTGTTAGAAATTCAGCGACCTGTTTTTTAAGCAATGAAGTATTTACTTCTCATATTTTTTTTATGCACCTGCTTCATCCTACCGGCTCAGAAAGTCGGTATAGTTCTTAGTGGGGGAGCAGCAAAGGGAATTGCGCATGTTGGCGTCTTACGCGCTCTTGAGGAGAATGGAATACCAATCGACTACATTGTAGGAACATCGATGGGCGGCATCATCGGCGGCTGTTATGCTGCCGGGATGAGTCCTGACCAGATCGAACAAATGGTGTTGTCCGATCATTTCCTCCGGTTGATTAATGGTATGCCTGAAACGGGCTACAATTATTACTATCACCAAAGCGACGAGACTCCTCAATTTTTAAAGCTGAACCTTGCGCTTGACTCTACATTAAATTTCAGATTCAATTCAAGTATAGCCAGCGATGTATCGTTGAATTTTGCACTCGCGGAAAAAATGGCGCAGGCATCTGCGATTTCCAAAGATAATTTTGACAGTCTGTTCGTACCCCTCCGCGTGATCGCCGCCGATATTTTCACTCAACAGGAGGTCGTCATTTCGAGAGGACCGCTTAGCGATGCACTGCGCGCGACGCAAACTGTACCATTCTTTTATAACCCCATCCGTGTTGATGGCAAGTATCTTTTCGATGGTGGGGTTTACAATAATTTTCCTGTTGATATCGCGGCCAAGGAATTCAACCCCGATGTGATCATTGGAGTAAATGTATCGAGCCAGGTTTTTAATGAGTATCCATACGAAAATGACGATCGATTAATATCGCGGTCGCTACTGCTTTTACTGCTCGATAAGTCGGATCCGTCGCAGCTGACTGAGCAGGGTATTTATATCCAACCCAACCTAAAAGGTTTCTCTGCTTTTGATTTCAACAGAGCCAGAAGTCTTATCGATAGTGGATACGTCCAAACGCTGCGACAGATGGACGAGATCAAGGCAAAGATCTCCGAACGTGAACATTGTGATGATGTTGCTGTCAGAAGAAATAAGTTTACAAACCGTAGTGTGCCATTCATGTTTGAAGATGTCACATTTCAAAAATTTAATTCAAAGCAAAGAATCTACATCAGGAAAATTTTCAAGGCCAACAAGAAGATCGGCAATCTTAATTTCGGCGACATTAAAAAGGGATACTTTAAACTGGTATCAGAAGACTACTTCAGCAATTCTTATCCCAGAATACTTTATGACTCGATTACGAAGAAGTTCAATTTTGAACTTACCCGTCGGCCACAGCAAAATTTTCAGGTAGATTTTGGTGGTGTGATAGCCACCCGCGACATCAGCAATATATACCTTGGATTCAGTTTATATAATTTCAACCGGACACTAACCCACGCCTACATGGGTTTTCAAACCGGTAGTTTTTATAAGTCTGCAACGCTCAAGGTTCGTAAGGATTTCCCTTATCAATTCTATGTTGAACCATTTACTTCGTTCGACAGCTGGGATTACCTTGAAAACGATGACCTGCTAAAGTCTTCATCAAGTATACATCCTCCCACCGTTCTTCGCAGAATAAATAGAAAAATTGGATTGCGTGCAGGCATACCGTTCAAACATTCCTTCAAGACTTCGGTAAGTTTTGAGGTTTTCAATAACGACGACAGATACATCAACGGTGAAGTTTTTGCAACCAATGATAGGTTAGACCTTCTTGAACTGAATGGTTACAAGACAGGATTAAATCTTTCATCAAGCACGTTGAACCGGAAACAGTATGCATCGGCGGGGAAGTCATTCAACCTGTGGGCAGACTACTTTGATGTAACTGAAGATTTCACGCCCGGGAGCACTTCAGTTATCCCCGATGCGACTGAAGCACGCTATCAGTGGTGGCGATTGAAGGTTAGTGCCGAGCAGTACTTTGGTTCAACCTGGTTCAGACCGGGCTATTTGTTTGAAGCAGTTTTTTCTAACCAGCCAGTCTTCCAAAACTATTATGGCACAATTGTGAATACCCCCGGGTTTTTTTCCCTGCAGGACAGCCGCACTTTAATACTAAAAAATTTCAGGTCGTTTAATTACGTCGGTGCAGGTATTAGAAATGTATTTAGTGTTCACAATAAAGTCGATCTTAGATTAGAAGGATACCTGTTCAAACCATTTGAATATATTCAGCCTAACGATGAACAGAAGGCTATAACAAGCAACGATCTGAAGTCTGTATTTTTTGCCGGCACAGCAGGTGTCGTTTATCACTCTCCGATTGGACCAGTTAGCTTAAGCGCAAATTATTATGATGATGAGCGCAACCAGTTTGGAGTGTTGATGCATATTGGATTTTTATTGTACAACAGACACTCACTTGACTGAGTAAGGTTTGTACAACAAAATTAAATTTCAGGGAAAGTCTGATGTGTAATATCATCGAGCTTTAACGAAGTTTGCATGTACCAATTTGAACTGTGGACAAGGTAGGAGGACAGTGACGGTTGTGCTATCATCACCTTGACTTTCTATTACTTAGTTCGTCGGTGATTTATGCATTCAGGATATTCCAGTGGACTAATTCTGAATTTTTTAGCTAAGTTTAAACCATGAAACTAACATAGCTCTAATGAAGAGATTTTTATTCTCCGCGGTTTTAGTAACGGCCATCTCGTTTTCGTCAGTCGCGCAGGTTGTGCAGTGGGCATCCAGAGTTATCGAATTTTCAAGTGAGCTAACCCCCATCCAATATTCTGCCAAACAAGTTCTCGGTAAACCTAATGTGTTGCCAGCTGGTGGGCAGAGTCCGAATGCATGGACACCCGACCGCCCTGGTCACGGTGAATTCCTTAAGGTTGGCTACGACAATCCTATCAGCATCAAACAAATCGCGATAGCTGAGTCTCATAATCCTAGTACGATCCATCGGGTATTCGCCTATGATGAATCAGGAAGAGAACATCTGATCCAGACTCTCAGTCCCATGGCTGTACCGTTGAAGGGTCGCATGCTAAATATCTTTACGGAGCAGACACCGTATAAGGTTACTGCAATCAAAATAGAATTTGATGGCGCTGCCGTCTCCGATTATTACAGCATCGATGCCATCGCTATTTCGGATTCCGGCTATCCTATCATTGCTGATATTCCAACGATGCAGATGCTTGCGGCGGGAATACTGATCGAGGCACTCGATAACAATGTAAACAGCGAATACAAAGAACTGAATCCGCTCTTATCACCCGATGGCAAGACGCTTTACTTTAGTCGTCAAAATCATCCGGGCAACGTTGGGGGAATTAATGATAAGGAAGACATATGGTATTCGGAACTCGATTCTTCTGGCCGGTGGCAACTTGCGCGAAATATGGACGTGCTAAATAATGCGGGCCCTAATTTCGTAAATACCATTCAGGCTGTTACACCCGATGGAAAGTCAGCCATTATGTTGCTTGGAAATCAATACCTCGACAACGGGAAAATGTTGGCCGGTGTTTCCATTAGCTCGAACGTTGGCGGCACCTGGAGCAGGCCGGTAGCGCTCAAAATTGCTAACGATTATAACTACGCCGAAAAGGCTAATTACTTTTTGGCCAACGACCGTAAAACATTGCTCATGTCGGTTGAACGCGACGACACCCATGGGGATCGTGATCTCTACGTGACTTTCATGAAGCCCGACAGCACCTGGACGGAGCCTTTGAATCTGAGCGATGTGGTAAATACTGCCGGAGAAGAATCGGCACCATTCCTCGCGCCTGGAGACACGGTATTATATTTTTCATCTAACGGATTCAGTGGATATGGTGGTAACGATATTTATGTAACCAGAAGGTTAGACAACACATGGACAAAATGGTCTGAACCTGAAAACCTCGGCCCCGAGATCAATTCTCCACTTGAGGATTTGTTTTTCAACATCCCGGCGTCAAGCGAATTCGGCTACTACTCGCGCGGCGTAAGCGAAACCAACACCGATATCTTCCGTGTGAAACTTCCTATTGTGAAGGTGCCGGAAACCTTTGTAACGGTAAAGGGAAAAGTTGTTGATAAAGTAACTGGCAAACCGGTTGATGCCAAAATTATTTATGAACGCCTGCCGGATGGAAGTGGTGCAGGAGTAGCACAGACAAATCCTGAAACGGGAGAATATGAAGTCAAACTACCGGCCGGTCATATGTATGGTCTTAGGTCAGAAGCAGATGGAAAACTTTCTGAAAGCCAGAATCTCGACTTGCGCGAAGTGAACCCCGACAATAAAGTAGATTCAAAGGATTTCAATCTTGCGCCCATCGAAGTCGCAACGATTGCGCCAAACGCAACTATAACTCTCAACAATGTATTTTTCGATTTTGATAAATCTCTTTTGAAGGCGGAGTCAGGACCAGAATTGGATCGAATGGTAGAATTACTGGAGAAGGAGTCGACAATGCAAATAGAAATTTCAGGTCACACCGACAATATGGGATCCGATGCGTACAACATGGCCCTGTCAGAGCGGAGGGCCAAGACAGTCGTCGCGTACTTTGTTCGAAGAGGAATTGCAAAGAAACGGCTAAAGGTTAAGTTTTTTGGAGAATCACAACCGGTCGATACCAATGATACAGAAGAAGGCCGGCAAAAGAATAGAAGGGTTGAGTTCAAAATTCTCAAAGTATAAAGCATAACTACAACCATCCCATGAGCAGAAAATTTTTTAAACTTCTGAGCCTGCTTCTTCTCATTGCGACGTCAGCGTATTGTCAAGCGGAGGATAGCCTGATTTATGCTGTAGGGAAAATTATTAACGCCGAAACAAAAGAAGCAATCACAGCAAAGGTTACCTATCAAAGTTTGCCGTATGGCAGCAAGATTGGTACGCTGAATACTAATAGCTACTCCTTTCCTATGTTTGATAATGAAAGGTATTCTATAACAGTCGAAGCACCTGGATATTTTCCTGCTAAATACATGCTTGATCCAGCAGAAGCGAATTCGGATCGAAAGGTTGTAAAGGATATTGAACTTGCCGTTGGTGAAATTAAGAAGCATACTGTCGGTCACGTGATCAGACTGGATAATGTGATCTTTCCGGTCGGGAGATCAAAAATTTCCGAGGAGTCTTATTCGGAGTTAAGTCTTGTTGTGGACATGATGAAGGAAAATCAATCGATGGTCATACAGCTAGAAGGGCATACCGATTATCAAGGCAATGCAAAAGAAAATATGAAGTTGTCAAAAGACAGGGTGGAGTCGGTTAAGCAGTACATCACTTCACAAGGTATTCCGAAAGCAAGAATAAGAACGAAAGCATTCGGGGGTACTATGCCCATCTCCCGCGACAACACTCCAGAGGGTCATAGACTCAATCGGAGAGTTGAACTTCGGATCCTGGAAAACTAGTTCTGATAAGTCCGGCTAGCCATCACCGGAAGTTTTTTGCGTATGCTTTTCAATTGGCCGATGTAATGGTCTTTTGTTGCAGCATCCTTTCGACTTTGAAGAATGGCGCCCAGCAATACTGTGGAAAATTCCGCGATACGTGGTGAGCTATAAAGATCAAGGGCACGTTCTAAATGCTCGATTGCCGACTCGAAATCTTGATTGTTGTAGGCATTCGTTGAAACATTATAGTGCAGCAGGCCTCTTAATTCAGATAGCCCGACAGGTTGATACAGCTCTGATGTGAACATATAATACCTTTTGCCATCGAGGGGCGCGCCCTGCGGGATATTTTTTTTGTAATGATCAATTCGCCTTGCAATTTCCTTGGCATCGGTAACAAAGCCATCGATAGGATCTGTTGCTTCGAAAAGCACTTGTCCGTCATTGGTTTCTGCCAATAGGAATATATGATAATTTGTTTCGATGATCGTATACTCGATTTCGAAATGATTTAGCAAAAGAGCATAAAGGGCTGTACCGGTAAGGCAATTGTATTTTCCTCTGTTGAGTGTCTCGCTGAATGACGCGAACTGGCTATAACGACGGAAAAACTCCTGGTGCGTTCGATTAAAAAGAAGCCGACAAAATCTGGTGATATTCCGAGGTGATTCTTTTTGCCTTAGCTTCTCGGCGAAGCTTGAAATATCGAATTCAGAGACATCATCTGAACCGACCTGACTAAAATCATTAATGTAACGATTAAGGGTTTCTTTATCCATTGGCTGGGCATAGCTCTCCACTCCCCAATTGGCAAAGAGATAGAGCGCCACCACATACCAAGTAAATTTCATGTTAAGCCAATGTTATCTTAGTGTTACTAAAGTTAGTAAAACACATAACATTGAACAAGGTTAAAGGACAACGGGGTAAGATTTGCCCCAAAGTAACTGAATATCGTACCTTCGAAAGAGATGCCAGATCCTTCGATACTTTCCGATCCTGCCTTACAGGAAAGGTTTCTTAGCCTTAAAAAGAAATCTCAGGCGTTTAGATCTGATTCGTCTGAAATGCGCAAGGCCCGGCTAAGGAAACTTCGGGATTGGATACTGTCTAACAGGACGGCAATTCAGGAGGCGCTGTATGCCGACTTTCAGAAACCGCCAGCTGAAGTCGATGCCATTGAATTATTTGGGGTGCTTTCGGAGATTCGACATGCGCTCGTAAATCTTGACAACTGGATGTCGCCAAAAAAAGTAGGCACACCGTTGACCATGTTTGGTACACGGTCGCACATTCAATGCGAACCTAAAGGTATTTGTCTTATCATAGCGCCCTGGAACTATCCATTTTTGCTTTGTGCCGGCCCATTGGTATCAGCCTTGGCAGCAGGTAACACGGTGTTTATCAAACCATCGGAACAAACGCCGTCTGTATCTGCGATCGTTTCGAAGATGGTCCGTGAAGTCTTCGAGCCCTCGGTCGCATGTTGTTATGAGGGTGGTTCGGAAATGTCCCAACAACTGCTTCGATTACCGTTTGATCATATCTTTTTCACGGGTAGTCAGGCCGTTGGAAAGGTAGTGATGAGGGCGGCGTCCGAGAATCTAACTTCGGTCACACTTGAATTGGGCGGTAAGTCGCCGGCTATAATCGCTGCCGATGCGCGCATCGGGGAGGCTGCCGAAAGGACCGCGGTTTCAAAATTTGTTAACAATGGTCAAACCTGTATTGCGCCCGATTATATACTGGTAGATGAGACCGTAGCTGAACAATACATTGCTGAATTGACAAAAAGTATCGGAGATTTATTCATGGATGAGAACAAATCATTTGACCGATCGTCCAACTATTGCAGGATTGTCAACGATGCTCACTTCCAGCGACTCGATAAAATTTTAAGAGAGGCGATTTCTGACGGAGCCAAGGTACGAATGGGTGGCGCTCACGATGCGGCTACCCGCTTTTTTTATCCCACAGTATTATCAAATGTTGCATCCACATCGACGATCATGGAGGAAGAAATCTTTGGACCGATATTGCCCATTATTACTTTTCGTAACCTGTCAGATGCTATTGATACGGTTAATAAATTTCCTAAACCGCTGGCGCTTTACGTATTCTCGCAAAGCACTAAAGTACAAACACAGGTGTTGGCTGAAACAAGCTCAGGGGGTGCGTGTATTAACGACTGCGGAATACATTTTTTCCAGCACAATTTGCCCTTCGGTGGTGTTAATCAGAGTGGGGCAGGTAAAGCCCACGGATATAATGGGTTTTTAGAGTTTTCTAACCAGAAATCAATTCTCAAACAACGAAATGGATTGACGTCTGTTAAGATGCTATATCCGCCATACACAAGGCGGTCGGAAAAAATTATCAATTGGATATTCCGGTTTTTAAGCCGTTGATGACTGGAATGGCGTAAAAATCTTTGAATCGCCGCTTTTGCATTTAGCCTGACCAACGATTTCATCGATTTTTTGTTCTCTTTAGTAACTTTGGAGGTCTAAACGTTATAAGAAAGACGTATGAAAAAACCACTCAAATGGACATTAATTATTATAGGCGGCCTATTCGCCTTAATACTGATCGCTGCTATCATTCTTCCCATCATATTCAAGGATGATATCAAAGTTGCGGTTGAAAAGGAATTGGCGAAATCGGTGAATGCTGATGTGGTTTTTGACGATTTCAGCCTGTCGTTTTTCAGACATTTCCCCAATGTAACGGCACAGCTGAAAGATCTTGGTGTAATAAACAGAGCCCCATTTGATGGCCAGGTATTGTTTGCGACTGAAGAATTTGAAGTCGAGGTAAACATAATGGACATTTTGTTTGGTGATCAGCTGAGAGTAAAGGGAATATCGCTTATCAGACCGGTTATCAATATCAAGGTTAACGAGGACGGAAAAGCCAACTATGATATTGCAATACCTTCAGAAGACACAACCGCGGTTGAATCTGAGTCAGGCGACTTTTCATTTGGCATCGACCACTGGGAGATTGTTGATGGCGATGTTTCTTACGACGACAGAACTCTGCCATACCTTTTAGTGGTAAAGGGAATGAATCATACAGGGCGCGGAGATTTTACCCAGGATGTTTTCGATTTATATACCCATACCGTTGCCGATACGGTTACTACTTCATTTGATGGATCAGAATATTTAACCAACAAGCGCGCGGAGATTGACGCTACACTCACCATAAGTGAAGAATATTCAAAGTATACGTTCAAGGAGAATTCATTAAAGATAAATGACTTCGGAATGAGTTTCGACGGGTGGGTAAAAATGAATGAGAACGACTTTGATATGGACCTCACATTCAAGAGTCCCGAAAATTCATTTAAGAGCTTGCTTTCCATTGTACCTGGAATGTATACCCAGGATTTTGGGAAGATTGATACTAAAGGTGACCTGGCATTTAGCGGGGCCGTTAAGGGGAAGTATAGTGAAAAACAAATGCCTGCCTTCAACCTCAATCTCCTGGTTAAGGACGCGATGTTTAAATATCCTGATTTGCCCACAGCTGTTAGCAACATAAATGTCGATCTGCTGGTGGATAACAAGGATGGAGTTATTGATAATACCGTCATCGATCTTAAGAAACTGCACTTGGATTTTGGTGCTAACCCTGTTGATGCTCGTGCGTTGATCACGAAGATGTATCCAACAAATGTTGATGCCACTGTAGCGGCGAAGTTGAATCTTGCGGAACTTAATAAAATGTTTCCGATGGAGGGGTTGGAAATGAAAGGTAATTACGCCGTTAATCTTGCTGCGAAAGGTGTCTATGACAGTCTGAAAAAAGTTATCCCTGCTATTGATGCTTCGATGTCTCTGGCAAACGGATATGTAAAGTCTAAAGATTTTCCTCTTCCCATCCAGGACCTCCATTTCACTTCGAACATCAAGAACGCATCTGGCAAGATGGAGGAAACAACGATCGACGTAAATGATTTGTCGATGGTGATGGATGGTGAGAAGATTGCTGCCGATCTTTTGCTTCGCAATCTCGATGACTACACCTGGGACCTAAAGGTTAATGGCGGAGTTGATCTTGAAAAAATTACAAAGGTATTCCCCGTGGAAGGAATGACACTGACGGGAAAGGTTAAAGCCAACATTCAAACTAAAGGAAAGTATTCCGACGTGCAGGCCGAACGTTATGAGCGCTTGCCGACCAGCGGAACAGCGTCACTTACTAATTTTAAATATACATCAAAGGATTTGCCTTACGCAGTTACCTTGTCGCAGGCATCAATGGTTTTCGATCCCAGAAAGATCGACCTTCAAAAGCTGGATGGAAAAATCGGGAGAAGTGATTTTAGCGTAAACGGTTCTGTGCTGAACTATCTGGGATATGTATTTGGAGACAACAATGTCATAAAAGGAAATGTAAACTTCTCTTCAAATCTGCTCGACCTGAATGAGTTCATGAGCGACACCGAAGAGGCTGCACCTACTGACACTGCTCAATCATATGGAGTGATTGCTGTGCCGAAGAATATTGATTTTGTGCTGAAGTCGTCGGTGAAAACTGTAAAGGTGATGAATTTCAATATGACGAATGCAGCGGGTGACGTCATCATCCGTGATGGCGTAGCTAATCTTAACGGGCTTCGTTTCAATATGCTGGGAGGTTCTTTCGTAGTTAATGGAGCATACGACACCAGGAACCTTGCGCATCCAAAATATGACTTTGGGTTGAAGATCGAGAATGTTTCTATGCGGCAAGCTGCGAACACCTCTACAATTGTACAGACCTATGCACCGATTGCTGGTCTTGTGAATGGTAACTTCTCCACCGATTTCAAATTGAGCGGTGAGTTGTTACCGGATATGTCACCCAATCTGGCGACAGTAAATGGGGGAGGTCTTATTAAGATAGCTCAGGCGGCGTTGAAGGAGTCGAAGATTCTTTCCAGTATAACGTCACTAACAAAACTTGATAACACCGATGAAGTGACGTTCAAGGACGTCCTGATGTCGGCTTCATTGAAAGACGGACGGATGAGTGTAAAACCGTTTGACGTAAAGATTGGTAATTACAAAACCACTGTTGCAGGGAGCACAGGATTGGATAAGTCGATCGATTATACATTGAAGATGGATGTGCCTGCAGGAAAATTGGGAACTCAACTCAACAGCTTCATTGCGTCGAAGACTGGGGCTAAGACTGATCCGAATGGAACGATACCAGTAACCATTGGGTTGGGTGGAAGTGTAACCAACCCTACGCCTAAGCTCTTGATGGAAGAACAAAAAGAACAAGTGAAGGAAGCGGTTGTTGCGACGGCAAAAGAAGAGGGTGCGAAGGCGATCGAGAAAGCTGTTCAGGGAACTGATGCTGAAAAAATCGTAAAAGATATATTGGGTACAAAGAAGGATTCGGCCGCGGGAAAATCTGATACTACGTCGACGAAGCCTGCTGAAGATGTTCAGAAAAAATTAGAGGACGAGGCGAAAAAGAAGATTCAGAATCTTCTGAAGAAAAAGAGTTAGGGTGAGCTCGTCCTGAGCATCGGCCCTCGACTAGTCCTTCAATGCTTAGTCGTGGGGTGGTACGCATTCGAGAAGGATCCCCTTCAAGGCCATGCATTCTCACAGGTACCGGTGACACCAGTCTTAATTGCTGACGGCAGTCCTGAAGGGGATCCTTCGCGGATCACCTGTTATCCAATGCATACGGACTCGCACTCAGGATGATGGCTTTGTAGGAGGGAGCGATGCCATCTGGTCTTTTCTCAAAGTTTCCAAATACGAAACCAAATCCACAAGCTCCTTTTCACTCATTGATGATTGCAGGTTCGATGGCATCAACGAACTCTCCAACTTTGTTCTTCCAGTAACCTTTTCCTTCAATACACTTTGTTGTGTATTCATGTATTGGACTTCAATCTGCTCCGGTGTCTCAGAAAGAATTTTACCTATAGCAACCGATCCGTCTTCCAATTGGATTCGGTATCCCTCGTAACCAAAACTTATTCCCTGATCCGGAAAAAGTATCGACGTATACAATGCTTCCTTAGAAAGCTTTCCACCAATTTCGCTGAGATCCGGACCAAAATTTACGCCCTCACCGTTAACCTGGTGACAATTGCTGCACAGCGATTCAAACACTGCCTTTCCACTAATATGATCACCTTGCTTCTCAACCAACACAGCCACGGAGGGAAGCGGTGCGCCTTCCTTGCTGCCTGGCAACTTAAGATATTTTGCAGCTTCTTCCCTCAAAAGTGCGCGCCATGCCGTTTGAAAAACGCCGCCCGCCGCGGTGTGTAGTTCAGCAGGAATTTTGTTTTCCTTGGCCAAAACAAGCAAACGATCTTCGGCTTGCCAGGGACCGCCAAATGTTTTTACTGCAAGTTTTCTCAAATCCATATCCTTGCTGCCATCCATCATGATTCCTTCCATTATGCCAATAGCCTTCGCGTTATACATGTGCGGCCATAGTGCTTTTACCATCGATTGACTCTCATTCTTATCCGAAGAATTTATTGCGCCAGCGATCAACTGTAGCTTGTCCCAATCCAGCAGTGTTTTTGCTGCTTCTTTGCCAACAGTGCTATCAGGATACTGCACAGCAAGCTTCAACAAATCCGGCGATCTTTGCTGAAGCTTGTAAGAACTTACCAGCTCGACAAATTCGATCTTTCCCTTCTGCTCTTCCAACACATTTTCTAATGCACTTCGAACTGAGGCAGTCATCTTTAATTTCGCGGGATCCATGTGTTTTAAGGCAAGCAAAACCTTAGTCCCGTCACTGCTCTCAATCAACGACGTCAATACCTGCTGTTTCGAAGCGTCGGTGTGAAAATCAAAAGATCTGAAATAGCGTAACATGGATTTTTCATCACCGGATTTAATGAGCTGAGCCATAAGTGGCATTGCCGCTTTGCTTCGACTGCGCCATACGATGTCAGTATTGGGATCCGTTTTCCAATCATCCCCAACTGATTTCATCCATGTATCGAAATACGCCTCCCAGTTGCCGGCGGCGCTGATACCTAATGCTTCCAGGTACCATCGGTCTTTGCCGTCGTAACTTTTTGCGAGGGCTGTCCATAGGTCGGCTGCCTCTTTTCCTGCCTGTCCTCGAATAGCGATGGCAATCTCCCTGCGCACTTGTGGCGAAGGGTCATTGATTAGTTGAGACGCAACTGCAAGGATATCCTTTTTCAAATATCTTGACGCGCGAATTGCTGTTATTCTGATGTTTTGATCCTTGTCGGTCAACGCCTGGGCTAGGTAATGATCTGCGCGTCCAGGGATTCTTACGAGCAGCCATAAAGCCTGAGCACGGTGTCTTGCATCCGTGGAGTTCCATAATTTCTGAAGAGGGGCTTCAGCTTTATCACCGATTGATGACAACGCATTCCATCCCAATATTCGCCTGGTTGCATTTGGGTTTGTCAATGCTGCAACAGCGCCATCAGTAGTGCGCAGATCAAGATCAGGAATTTTATAAGAAGTGCCGCTCGGCGCAATCCGGTAAATACGTCCACGATTGACATCTCCGACCTGGTGGCCTCCTACACCGGGGTCGTACCAATCGGCCACAAACAAAGAACCATCCGGTGCTATTGCCACGTCTATCGGTCTAAACCATTGGTCGTTCTGCGCTTCAAGAATGTTTACAATTGACGCCTTGTAACCGGCGCCATCATTTTCGACTGGATATGAACGTACGACATTGTTACCTGGCTCAGCGTGTATCATCTGACCGTGAAAAACCTCGGGCAACAATTCTCCTTCATATGTGGTAATACCGGAAGGAGATCCAGCTCCGGTTTGCAGTAGATTGGGCACCACACCGGGATCGTTGAGATGCCAATGTCGGAGAGGTATTTCTTTTTCCATATTAGTTCGACGAGCACGCCATCCTGCCCCAGTCATTTCATCCTGGAATCCATAGTTGCCATATTCCATCACGAAATTTATTCTCGTGCCCTTATTGCCATCGTCATCATTATCTGACTGCCACATTGTGCCGTAAGGATCAACGGCGACTTCATAGTTGTTTCGAAAATTGTGAGCAACTACCTCGACATCATTGCCATTGATATCTGACCTCAGAACAAGTCCTTGTCTGAATGGCTTTCCATTAGTAACGACCTTATGCCCGTTTACATCAACGATGGTATCACCGGCGGCATTGAGCAAGCATTTTCCCTCATTACCAAAGTTGAAGTACAGGCGACCTTCTGGTCCGAAAACAAAAGAATGCATGCCGTGGTCATGCTGTGTACCCTGAATCCCCTGATATAAAATTTCCTTTTTATCGGGGACATCATCATGGTTCGCATCCGTGAACACGAAAACATTCGGGCTGCACGACACGATTACTTTATCTCCAACAAGAGCAATTCCTAAAGCTGAGTTCACATCTTTGCCTTGGTAAAAAACTTTGCTGTTATCCGCTTTACCATCGCCGTCAGTATCCTCAAGTATCATTATTCGATCTCCCTCTTCTTTTACTGGGTTTTTCGGATTGTATTGATTTCTGTAATTAAAAGCTTCGCATACCCATACCCGTCCGCGATCATCAATAGCAATGTTTGTCGGATTTGAAAACATTGGCTCGGATGCGAAAAGGCTGACTTCCAAACCTGGATGAACTTTCAAATCGGCTAACGATCTCTCGGGCGAATGCTCGTCCGTATTTGTGGCTTGGCGATCACAGGAGAGCAGTGTTACGAGGAAAAAAATCCACGCAAAATTTCTTAGAACAGAGTAAAGCATACGTTTGTATTAGTTATGAAATATAACCAGGTCGTTGGTTTTATCAATACTGATCAATGCTGAATCTCGAATTATACGCTTGGTGTATTTGTACGAATAACAACCAAACATTACCACGGTGTTGTATTACTGTTAACAGTTTAAAACCGCTTGAAACACCGGCCCCATATTTGCGTTATTTGTAGTATCAAAACCACTAAAACACAATGACTTCTTTTTATCACAGGCATCAGATCCTGTCCTCGCTCGACGGGCTGGATCAAGATCAGACTGAAAAAGTACTGGAGTACATTCGTTCTCTTCAAGGTAATGGGAAGAATGAATTGCATCATCAAAAAGTGAAGCGCGAAGCAATGAAAGAAATTCGTCTGGCTCTCGGCCAAGACCGACCATTGAAGCCCTACTTCTAGAAAGCAGATATCTTTACTAAGCGAATTTAGCGCAAGTTAGCATCGCGCAATCCACAGACATGCATCCGCATTCTGTCAGATATCTCTCCCTCCGTTAGTTGTATTTTACATAATTCTCCCATTTGTCCAACACGTCCTTAAAATCGGCAGGGAGTTCCGAATCAAATTGCATTTTCTCTTTTGTTATCGGGTGAATGAAGCCCAATGTTTTCGCATGTAACGCCTGGCGAGGAATAATCTTAAAACAATTGTCCACAAACTGCCGATACTTCGAAAACACAGTTCCCTTCAATACCTGATCGCCGCCATACATGGCATCATTAAAAAGTGGATGTCCAAGGTATTTCATATGGGCCCGAATCTGATGCGTGCGCCCTGTTTCCAATCTGCATTCCAGGAGGGAAACATATCTAAAATCGATTAACAATTTATAGTGCGTAATCGCATGGCGTCCCATCTCGGCATTCGGAAATGTTGTGGTGATCCTTCTATCTTTTAAACTTCTACCCACGTTTATATTTATGGTACCTGAAGCTGGATCGGGTACACCCCAGACAAGGGCATTGTATGTTCGTTCAATGGTATGATCAAAGAATTGCTTAGCCAGACCGTTGAGTGTAATTTCATCTTTCGCCACCACAAGCAAGCCGGAGGTATCTTTGTCTATCCGATGTACTAGCCCTGGTCGTCCGGAATTGCCAGGCATCTCTGGAAGATTTTGAAAATGAAACGCAAGTGCATTAACCAGAGTTCCGTTCCAGTTTTGATAGGCAGGATGTACCACCATACCTGGAGGTTTGTTAACTACCAATAGAAATTGGTCCTCGTAGATGATATTCAATGGAATATTCTCTGGCGTGATATCGGTATCCCGGGGAGGCTCTGGAAATACGACCGTTATTACATCGCCTGGATGCACCTTATAATTTGGTTTGACGTCCTTCTCGTTCACCTTGACGAATCCCTCATGGATACCTGCCTGCACCTTTGATCTCGAGACATTTGGCAGTCGGTCCATCAAAAATTTATCAATGCGAAGAAGACTTTGTTTGGGATCTACAACTATGCGGTGATGTTCAAAAAGCTCATCCTCTTGTTCTTCCGGTAACATGTCTCCGCTCATATTATTCACAATTTCTATTTGATGTCATGGGGTGAGCGTTTAATACTACTGGGCAAAAATAGTATTATGTGATCTATTAAACATGCGAGAACATTGGTTGTGATTAGTTCGTTTGGTTATCATTGTATCCCCGATTATCGACCATATTATGAGAATCATACCCAGTTTGCTCGTGGTCATCATAGCTTCTTGTTCGGCGCAAGAACGGCAGCACCCGTCATCAGATGCTTTCCAGCCAGCTCAAAAAATGGCGCAACTAAAAAGCAATGATCTCAAGGAGATCTCTGGTATTGCTTCCAGTGTAGTGAATCCAAAGCACCTTTGGGCCCACAACGATGCGGGTAACAAAGCAGAGATCTATCTATTGGATGAAAATCTTGACATAAAATTAACATGTGAATTAGCCGGGATCGAAAATCGGGACTGGGAAGATATTGCAGTGGGACCAGGTCCGGAACCAAATAAATCGTACGTGTATGTCGGTGATATCGGTGATAACGACGCGCGACATCGTGAAAAATATGTTTATCGGTTTGAAGAGCCGTCATTGAAAGAAGGTTCCAAAAAAACTATTTCAAATTTTGATAAAATTACTTTCAGGCTGGAGGAAGCAATTAAAGACACTGAGACATTGCTGCTCGACCCACGAACGAAGAATCTATACGTCGTGACAAAACGTGAAAGCCCGGTATATCTATATGAGCTGAAGTATCCCTACAAGGATGATGTTAATACGGCGAGCAAAATGTTTTCTCTTCCAATGACCCGTATTGTCGGGGGTGACATTTCCCGCGATGGACAAAAAATTTTGCTTAAAAACGATGACAATGTTTTCCATTGGGAGGCATCGGCGTCAGAATCTTTGATTGAAAAGATGAAGGAACCTGCGCATTCAGTGCCTTATGAAAAGGAACCTCAGGGAGAAGCTATCGCCTGGGCATCTGATGATTCTGGATTTTACACCCTCAGTGAAAAGCCCAAGAAGAAGGATGTCTATCTATACTTTTATAAGCGAAAGTGACAGTCTAGATTTTTTTGCCTCTCCATTTTCCGGACTTCATGTAGAAGTAGGCCATTGAAAACATGGATATCCAGTAAACCCATTCTGAACCCCATCCCCAGGTAATTGGTAATTTCCAATATTCCAATACCAGATACGTGTAGATGCTATAAATAATTATCGTAATGAGTTCGATACGGAGATTAACGATGGTATTCCCCGTACCGGTTACTGCGTTTAGCCATACCGTTCCTACCGACATCATCAGCAAGGCAACAGATACAATCCTGATAACGGGGATGCCATGTTCTATGAAATCTGGGCCTTGCCCATAGAATGATAAGAACCAGCCTGGCCAAATATTCAGTATAGTAAATACACCTAGGGAGATCAAGAAGCTGATCGTAATCACCTTCCTTATAAGTAACAAAACAAGATCACTCTTGCCCTGTCCGATCAGGTTGCTAACCATGCTATTCGTTGCAGATGCAAAGGCCCACGAAAATATTCCTGAAAGCCCAAAAATGTTCCGCATAGTGTTGGAGATGGCAAGATCCCTTGCGCCGTGATGCTCAATGAGGATGTAGAAATACTCCCAACTGATGATGCTAATGGCGTATTGTACAATCAGGGGCGACGACTGAACAAGGATCAATTTTACCATCGACGGATCGAACTCGATACTTTCGAACAAAGCAAAAGTTTTGTGCAGTCCCATCCATCGGATAACCAGAAAAATTACTACCAGCCCTGAGGCTTCGGCCGCGATCGAAGCATACGCCGCTCCATTGAACCCCAGTTCGGGAAATCCAAGGTTACCATAGATCAAGGCGTAGTCCAGTACAATATTGACGATCGCCTCCGACAACGCACCCCATACCAGGAACCGCGTCTGATTTGTTCCTACGAGGAAAGCATTGCGCATCACATAGAGATACAGCAATGGCAACCCCCAGATCCGAATCAAAAGAAAATCGATTACCTGATCAGAAATTTCAGGGTCATGAATCACACTACGCATTATTGCCGGTGCGAACAGATAGGTAATGGTGATGCCGATGGCAGCGATCCCTATCGCAACCCATGCGCCATGATAAAACAGTCTACCGATTTCCTTCTTTAGATTTTGGCCAGCCCGTCGTGATATGAGTGCCTGGAGCCCATTGTTTAAACCGTTTCCGATCACGGCAAAAATTAAGTAATAGACGCCGGTGATGCCCGCGCTTGCCAATTCCTTTTCCCCTAGCCGACTGAGAAAGATGTTGTTGGTGACGAAGTTAATTTGGGGAACAAGCAATGCGAGCGAGATGGGAAGGGCCATCCCCAGAATATGTTTGTAGCTCGTATTGAGTTGGAGTTCCATAAATGGGGTGCAAAGCTAACAATTGTGGATTTAAACCGAGCGGATAAGTGTTGAAGTGTTGGGGTGTTGAGGTTGGCGGTGGAGCAACGTGAGTAAGACTTTTGGAGGTGCTTTACTGGCATCTTGGAAAGCGCATGAATTGTAAGGATATGTACCGGTCGGCCGTACCGTCTGCTATTAACTTTTAACTTTTAACTATTAACATACTATTTTACACCTTCGTATTATTATCATTTGGATCAATTAGGGAAAACATGAACAATTCAAAGATTGCCATTATCGGAGGAGGAAATTTAGGTTCGGCCATTGCCGAGGGACTGATTAAAAGTGAATTTATTTCTCCGGCAAATCTTACCATTACGCGCAGAAATGCTAATTCATTGACGTCCTTAAAGAGCAAGGGCGTAAACGTTACCAGCGATAATGAGGCAGCTATTCAAAACAGCAACGTAATAATCGTGGCGCTAAAGCCCTATAACGTAAGAGACGTTCTGGAGGGCCTTCGCGATAATTTTGATCCTTCAAAACATATTATCATCAGTGTAGTGACCGGCGTTAGCCTTAATGATCTGGTGTCAATGGTACCAAACGGTGCGCCGGTATTTAGAGCGATGCCTAACACGGCCATCGCAATCCAGGAATCAGTAACCTGTATTTGTCATCAAAGTGCGCGCAATGAACAGGTGAACTACGTAACAGAATTGTTCAATCAGCTGGGGATTACGATTGCTATTGATGAGAAACTTATGGATGCAGCTACCGTGCTGGGTGCGTGTGGAATCGCCTATGCACTGCGATTTATCCGTGCTGCAACACAAGGTGGAATCGAAATCGGCTTTGATGCAAAAACCGCCAACCTCATTGCAGCGCAAACTGTTAAGGGCGCCGCAGAACTGCTGTTAAAGTTGAATCGTCATCCCGAAGAAGAAATAGACAAAGTGACAACACCGAAGGGATGTACAATTGCAGGGCTAAATGAGATGGAGCACCAGGGTTTCAGTTCGTCACTGATCAAGGGCATCTGCACTTCATATGAGAAAATTGGCCGGTAGGCCAGGCGATATCTTTTCTTAATATCCGATGGGTGAATCTCCAGGAAATTCAAATGGCCAGGACAATACACCTGCGTCGAATGAAGACTTTGACGTAGCGCGTGCAGATCGTTGCCTGAACTGCGGTACGATCGTGACCGATATTTACTGCAGCCATTGTGGCCAGAAAAACATTGCGCGGCGTCAAACGCTTCGCGAGCTTTCTTATGATTTTATTTCATCATTCTCAGGCTACGAATCTAAATTCCTGACAACGTGCAGGCACCTGCTATTAAAGCCTGGTTTCCTTTCCATGGAATACAATGCGGGAAGGAGAGAGCGATATTTTCATCCCGTCAGGATGTATGCATTCATAAGCGTGGTTTACTTCTTCCTGTTTACTGCCCTTCCGGGCGCAGACAAATCGGGTAGCGTCCTTCAGATTGAACGAAACGGCAAGGAAGTGGTCTCGGGCGACTCCCTTGACCTTGACGATATGTTTAATACCCGCGAGTATTATGATTCGGTGCAGTCGACTTTACCTGAGGCGGAACGTGACGGTTGGCTGACTCGAAAATTCCAATACAGGATTTTTGAGCTCAAGGACCGCGCAGCCGGGGACCCGCGAGAATTCAGCCGACAGGTGGGCAAGGATTTTACGTCGCACGTTTCCGTGATTTTCTTTCTGCTCTTGCCAGTATTTGCTGCTTTATTGTGGATGCTCAATTACAAGAAGGACATATACTACACCGAGCACCTGGTTTTTTCTATTTGTTATTACAATTTCTTCTTCCTGGCAGGATCTGTCGTCATGCTCCTGGAAGCCGTGCCCTGGCTCAAATGGATCGCTTTTATCCTGCAGTTCGTCATATTTTTATACCTCCTTTTGGCGATGAAACGAGCCTACAAGGACACATGGGGCTTAACTGCTGCGAAATTTGTCGCATTTAGTGTCCTTTTTGGAATTTGTATATTAGCTGGGTTGTTAATTAACCTATTGATTACTCTAATGCTAATTTGATGGTGTTGAATGCACAGGTGCCGTTGGCTGAGCGAATGCGTCCCAGGAAACTGGACGAGCTGGTGGGTCAGGAGCATCTGACAGGTGCGAAAGGGGTGATAAGGATGGCCATTCAGGCCGGCAACATACCTTCCATGATCTTATGGGGCCCACCGGGCGTGGGTAAAACCACGATAGCCAATATTATCGCCAATGAGGTAAAAAAGCCATTCTACACGCTAAGTGCAATTAGTTCGGGAGTTAAGGACATCCGTGAAGTTATCGATAGGGCTAAGTCTGCGCCGAGGTCCATTCTTTTTATTGATGAAATTCATCGCTTTAACAAAGGTCAGCAGGATGCACTTCTCGGCGCGGTCGAAAAGGGGATCATAACACTGATTGGCGCTACTACTGAAAACCCTTCTTTTGAAGTAAATGCCGCTCTTCTTTCGCGTTGCCAGGTTTATATCCTGAAAGCTCTAGGCGAAGAACAACTTTTGGAAATGATCGATCAGGCGTTGAAAAGGGATGACGAACTCAAGAAGAGAAACATTACTATCCAGGAACACCAGGCACTGCTGAATATTTCCGGAGGTGACGGCCGAAAGCTGCTCAATCTTATCGAACTAATCAGCGATGCATTGCAAGGTGATATTGTGATTACTGATAAGCTCGTTATGGATTTGGCGCAAAAACATATCGCGATCTATGACAAGAGTGGCGAGCAACATTATGATATTATTTCTGCGTTCATAAAATCCATTCGTGGAAGTGACCCCAATGCAGCAATATATTATCTGGCAAGAATGGTCGAGGGAGGCGAAGATGTCAAATTCATTGCCCGGCGGATGGTAATACTTGCATCAGAAGATATTGGTAACGCCAACCCAACTGCTTTGGTGATTGCGACGAATACTTTTCAAGCTGTGGATGTGATTGGATATCCGGAAGCAAGGATTATACTCGCGCAATGTGCGGTATATCTTGCGACCTCGCCAAAAAGTAATGCGAGCTATATGGCAATTGAAGACGCGATTGCAACGATTCGCGAAACCGGCGACCTTCCGGTGCCGTTGTCAATCAGGAATGCGCCAACAAAGCTGATGAAGAAACTCGACTATGGAAAAGGTTATCAATATGCACATAGTTATGAAGGTAATTTCGTTAACATGGAGTTCTTGCCAGATAAGCTTAAGGGAAGAAAATTCTATGACCCGGGCAACAATGCCCGTGAGGAAGAGTTAAGAAAATACCTGCGATCATTGTGGAAGGATAAATACGGTTATTAACACATGCACCAACAGAACATAATTTTTGAATCGTCGCCTGCATATATAATTGTTTGCATTATCCTGGCTATAGGATTCGCGGTCCTTTTATATAAGAGCAAGCACCCATGGAGTAAGACGTGGAACCGAATCCTTTTTGGAGCCCGCGCAGTATTGGCGTTCCTGCTTTCGTTCCTCTTGCTTGGACCTATTGTAAAGCAGATCAACAACATTTTTGAGAAACCTTTTTTTGTTCTATTGTATGATAACTCTGTTTCTGTGAAAGAAGCTGTAGACTCGGTGACAAGGGCTAGAGTGCAAGCCGAAGTAATTGAGCTGTCGGACGTATTGCGGGAACAAGGATATGAAGTGAAGATCAACGATCTCACCGGTGAAGATATCGACGCTCCTAACTTTCAAGGTGAGCGTTCGGATATCACCGGCGCCCTGAAAAGAATTGCAAACCGTTACGAGGGAAGTCGTATCGGAGGAGTGGCTTTGGTAAGCGATGGAATTTATAATTCTGGAATCTCACCTCTGTATTCGGTATATAATTTCCCCGTGCATACAATCGGAATTGGCGACACCATGCAACACATTGATGTTGCGATCAAGAATGTTTCCTACAATAAAATAGCGTACCAGGGGAACAAATTTCCATTGCGTGTAGAAGTATTGATCAAGAACCTGCGCGATGCACCGATTAGCGCAACCGTTACGCAGCGGGGAAAAGTGGTTGAAAAGCAAACAAAAGTTTCGAAGGACAATCAATTATTGGTTTTCGATTTCCAGCCGCTGGCCAGCGAACAGGGAATACAAAAGCTGGACATACAACTTGATGTAAAGGATGGGGAACAGAATACGCAGAACAACCGCGCTTCAGTATTTGTGGAGGTTGTGGAAGGCAAGAAGAAGATCCTTGTAATTGCATCGGCGCCGCATCCTGACATCAAAGCACTTCGCGAGGTTGTTGAGAAGAATTCGAATTATGAATTTCTGTTGCATACCCCCACCGTTGATAAGTCCCAGAAAGAAATCAGGCCCGAGGAAGTGGATCTGGCGATTTTTTACCAGTCGCCTGACCTGCGGGGACGTACCAGTGCACTATTTGAAAAGTTCGCCGCAAGCAAAACTTCTTTGTTGTTAATCCTGGGTCAAAATTCCGACCTGCGCCTGATTGAAAAGAAGAACATGCCTGTAAAGTTTGATGGAGCACCAAGAGACTACGACGAGGTGACCCCGGTCATCAATACTTCGTTTTCAAATTTTCTTGTCTCGCCTGAGACGAACACAATGCTTGTGGATTACCCACCGGTGTCAGTCCATTTCGGCAAGGTTAGTGTTTCCCTTGGCGCATCACCGTTGTTATTCCAACGCATTGGAAGCATTTCAACGGACAAACCCTTGCTAGCCGTAACACAGCAGGAAGAACGAAAGGTTGGAATCATGTTGGGCGAAGGGATATGGAGATGGAAGCTTAATGAGTATGACCGAACTGAGGGATCTGCGGCATTTGATGAATTGTTCGGAAAGCTTATTCAATACCTGAGCACTTCTGAGGACAAACGTAAATTCCGAAGCTATCCTATCCAACAGGAATTTGCAGATAGCGAGGCCGTTATTTTCGAAAGCCAGGTATACAATTCTATTTTTGAGCCGATCTATGGGAATTCCATTTCACTTGAGATTACGGACGAGCAGGGAAAGAAACGAAGCTACTCCTACACTACCAGCCCAGGCAACAGCCGTTATCAGATTGGAGATTTGGAGGAAGGTGTTTATCGATACAGGGCAAGGACAACCCTCGAACAAAAACCGGAAGAAGTTCGTGGAGAATTTGCGGTTGTTAAGAGACAGGCAGAACTACAGAATCTTACGGCGGATTTCGATTTGTTGAAGGCGTTATCTAAAAATACTGGAGGTAAGTTTTTCAATGCGTCTAATATCGACGGACTGAAGGCAGAATTGCAAACGACAAAAGCTCAGACCGTCATCCATTCAGAGGAAAGTTATGACACGCTTATTAATTTGAAGTGGGTGTTCCTTTTGTTATTGATCCTGGCAACTTTCGAATGGACATTCAGAAAATATTTCGGGAGTTATTAAAATTGGTTAACAAGATTAGAACTACTACTGCACTCCAGTCCCTAGCGGGACTATTTAAAATGCTATCGTTTTTTCGAAGCATGGGGCGTTTACGTGTACAAGATTCAATACGAAAAGAAAAGGCTGCTTTTCCGGCAGCCTTTCATTTCTAAGATTGAAATGTTTTATCCATTCATAGATATCAGGAACTCTTCATTGTTTCTTGTTCCTTTCATTTTGCTCTGAAGGAATTCCATTGCCTCAATTGAATTCATATCAGCCATAAATTTCCTGAGGATCCACACGCGTTGCAGTTCATCTTCTCTCAACAGCAGATCTTCGCGACGCGTACCAGAAGCTGGCACATCCATAGCTGGATACACACGACGGTTAGAAAGCTTTCTGTCAAGTTGCAACTCCATATTACCAGTACCCTTGAACTCTTCAAAGATAACTTCATCCATCTTGGAACCGGTATCGATAAGTGCGGTTGCTATGATCGTTAATGAACCGCCATTTTCAATTTTCCGTGCCGCTCCAAAGAAACGTTTTGGTTTGTGTAATGCATTTGCATCCACACCACCGGACAGGATTTTACCTGATGAAGGAACAACTGTATTGTAGGCCCTTGCGAGACGAGTAAGCGAATCAAGAAGGATTACAACGTCATGGCCACACTCAGTCATGCGCTTCGCCTTTTCCAGTACAATGCTGGCTACCTTTACGTGTCTTTCTGCCTGTTCATCGAACGTGGAAGCAACAACTTCAGCGTTAACGCTACGCGCCATGTCGGTAACTTCTTCAGGACGCTCATCAATCAACAGAACGATCAAATATACCTCTGGGTGATTAGTCGCGATTGCATTAGCAATATTCTTGAGCAACACCGTTTTACCTGTTTTTGGCTGAGCGACGATCATACCGCGTTGACCCTTTCCAATCGGTGCGAACAAGTCCAGGATTCGCGTGGACAAATTATCGGGTGTCGTGCTAAGCTTTAATTTTTCATTAGGGAAAAGAGGCGTTAGGTATTCAAACGCAACTCTATCTCGAATTTCTTCAGTAGTCTTACCGTTGACAGACTCAACCTTGAGCAATGCAAAATATTTTTCACCCTCTTTCGGTGGACGGATATATCCTTTGACGGTGTCTCCCGTCTTCAATCCAAATAATTTGATCTGTGATGGAGATACGTAAATATCATCGGGGCTTGCCAGGTAGTTGTAATCGGATGATCGGAGAAATCCATAACCATCCTGCATAATTTCGAGAACACCTTCGTTGCTGATGGCGCCATCGAATTCGCGGATAGCCTGGCGGAATTGGTGTGACTTATCTTCGCGAGGTTCGTTCCGTGCTGGCCGTGCCTGTTCTTCGGCAATTGTTGGCAATCCTGCTTCCGGTTCTGAAGTGAACGTCGGCGGAGTGCTATCAAAATTTATGTCGATGGAGTCTAAAAGTTCGTCGGAGGAAAAATCAGTTTCAGGTTTCGGGGCGGGGGCTGGAGGAGCTACGTTTTCTCTTCTTCTGGGCCTTAATTTTCGCTCTGGTTCGGCTGTAATTTCTTTGGTTGCAGTTTCGGTGACTTGAGCTTTTGAAGCTGATTCGCCGGCTACGGCTTGTTGATCGAGTATCTTGTAAATAAGGTCTTGTTTGGCAAGCTTCTTGGCGTTTTTCACGCCCATATCCTCCGCAATTTCCTTCAATTCAGAAAGAAGTCTGACATTCAGATCGTCAATAGTGTACATGGTTGGTTAAAAATGGTTGGAATTAAAAAGATGTATGTTGAATTAATTGATAGTTAATCAGCTATGCTGAGATTAAATCATGAGAACAACTAAAAAGAAAACAAAAGACGAAAAATAAAATTCGGATTTATATTCAGAGGGCTCGGGACAAAGCCGTATGACCTTGCAATTATAGCCCAATTTTGAATTATTATCAAATCATTGAAATAATTTATTGACCTCTAAACGCCGGAAAACCCTTAAAAAACCTAATTTTGGGCCCTTCTAACCCCGAGTTATGCTACAGGTATCTTTTATACGCGATCAGAAGCATCAGGTTATCAATGGACTGCTTAAAAGAAACTTTAAAGAGGCAGAAACATTGGTCGACCAGGTTTTAGAAAAGGATACGCAAAGGAAAGACACACAGAGGCAACTTGATGATCGCAAGGCAAAGGCTAACGCAGATGCTAAGAAGATCGGTGAGCTCATCAGAGAGAAAAAAAATGACGAAGCCAGTAACCTTCGCAGCGCTATTGCCGATGAGAAGGAAGTCACAAAGCAAATTGAAGCATCTTTAGTAGATCTTGAGCGCGAGCTTACAGATCTCCTCTATAAACTACCAAACGTCCCTCATGAGAAGGTCCCAGCGGGCCTTGGTGCAGATGGGAATATTACTGTGCATGAGCACGGCGAGGTTCCTGACCTTCCTGGCGGCGCAGCTCCTCACTGGGAGCTTATAAAGAAGTACGACATCATTGATTTTGATCTGGGTAATAAGATCTCAGGCGCTGGTTTCCCGGTCTACAAGGGAAAAGGAGCAAAATTACAACGCGCCTTGATCAACTTTTTTTTGGAAGAAGCTGAGAAGCAGGGTTACCAGGAAATTCAGCCTCCAATCGTCGTCAATGAGGCTTCAGGCTATGGTACTGGACAATTACCCGATAAGGAAGGCCAGATGTATTTCATTCAGGAGGATGGCTTATATCTTATTCCAACAGCAGAGGTTCCCATCACAAATTTGTATCGCGATACAATCCTTAGTGAACCAGCGCTTCCTGTGAAGAACGTCGGTTATACACCCTGCTTTCGCCGCGAGGCTGGAAGTTGGGGTGCGCATGTTCGCGGATTGAATCGGCTACATCAGTTCGATAAGGTGGAAATTGTCCACATTACGAAACCTGAAGATTCGTATGCAGCACTCGATGAAATGTGCGCGTATGTCCAGTCGCTGTTGGAGAAATTGGAATTGCCTTATCGCAAATTGTTGTTATGTGGTGGCGACATGGGCTTCAATTCGGCCATGACATTCGACATGGAGGTTTATGCTGGTGCCCAGCAAAGGTGGTTGGAGGTTAGCTCAGTGAGCAACTTTGAAGCCTTTCAGGCGAACCGGTTGAAACTAAGATATAAGAACAAGGAAAATAAGATTCAGTTACTTCATACGCTAAATGGAAGTGCCTTGGCTTTACCCAGAATCGTGGCAGCAATTCTTGAGAACAATCAAACACCCGAAGGTATTCGCATTCCGCCAGTGCTCGTCCCCTACACCCGCTTCGAATTAATAAACTAATAAATCGACACCCACCAAGGCTCATCCCTCCAAGCTGCCAACACTACTCACCACTTACTACTTACTACTTACCAATTTTGCCTCCCCCAAAATCTATCTTACCT
>JAEZBX010000055.1 GCA_023412765.1 Bacteroidota bacterium | reverse complement strand
ACTGCCTGCCGTTATATTTGCCGGATGATTCAATATTTAAAACAAACAGTAAAGATTTCTGCAGCGTTCTTTTTTTTGACAATGGTCCTTCATGGAGCAGCGTTGTTTGCACAGGTCAATACCACGTATCAGAATCCATTGTCCGTGAAGTTTGGAGATCCTTATGTACTGCACGCAAAAGGCAAATACTACATGTATGGCACAGGTGGTGGCGCAAGGAATGGATTTGCAGCTTATTCTTCGACCGACTTAGTGAACTGGGAGAATGAAGGTCAGGTGTATTATGCAAGTAATGTTAACGGCTGGAGCGATTCCACGGCAGCTTGGGGCGGAGCATATTGGGCTCCGGAGGTATACGACTACAACGGCAAGTTCTACATGTTTTATAGTGCGCAGTGGAAAGAGAATCCCAAGAAAGAGCTGGAAAATTTTCGTATCGGAGTTGCTGTAGCGGATAGCCCTAGCGGTCCATTTATTGACTTGACCAAGAAGCCTGTCTTTGATCCAGGTTATCCAATCATAGATGCCAATGTCCTTTTCGACAGTAGTGGTAAGATTTATCTTTACTACTCGCGTGCATGCTATAAGCACCCCGTTGAGAGTGAAGTGGCAACCTGGGCTAAGCAAAAAGGATGGTTTGGTTTCATTGAGGAGAGTTGGGTATATGGCGTTGAGCTAAAGCCTGATTTCACTGGTGCGATAGGTGAACCAGTACTGCTATTACGTCCTCCTGTAAAAATGGATGATAAGCAGGCAGAATGGGAGAGTCGCTCGGTGACATCCAGAGAAGTTAATCGTCGTTGGACAGAAGGCTCTTTCATTTTCAAAAATGGTGATACGTACTACATGATGTATTCTGCCAATTATTTTGGTGGAAAGAACTATGCTGTAGGATATGCTACCTCGAAAAATCCACTTGGTCCATTCACGAAAGCCAGCAACAATCCAGTATTGCAGAAGAATACTGAGAAGGGTGGCGTGGTAACAGGAACCGGTCACAATAGCGTTGTCTACTCACCTGATGGAAAAGAAATGTTCTGCGTATACCACGCCCGGACTACCGGCACGGGTGACGAACGTGTTGTCTTTATTGATAGGATGAAGATCTTAAAAGATGGGAAACTCGTAGTCGAAGGGCCGAAAACTGAGCCGCAGGGTGCGCCGAGCCGGAAATAGTGACAGCATGAGAACGAATACAGTTGGCTAATCTTTTGCAGCTAAAGGCAGCGTTCGAAATTGTTAACGTTTCGGCTAGGTATCTTCTGCACGCGATTGAGCCATTGTTTTGGATTCACTGCCTAAGCCTTGCAATTTTTTTGGCGAATAAAATACGTAATTTTTCTGTCCAATGCTCGGCCTATTTCAGAAGCTTTGGTAAGTTTTTTTTCCAATCTGTTATCAGGAATTTATCGACAATCCTTTGATTCTGTCCGATGACATAGCATATTCTTGAACAGTATTCTTGTCGGAATTTATAATAGCAATCTTTATTGTACTCGTCTCCCATATTTATCGTCCATTTATCCGATGGTTTTTTTGAAAAAGAGTCCAATCGTAGCACGTATGCATCATTTTGGTATGCTTGCCGAATTTCAATGTAGGCTTGGGGAGATTTGGTATCGCCACCACACCCACAAGAATTGGCAATAATCAGAGGCTTGTCATGGAGCAAAGAAGTACTCATCGTATCGCCAGAAGTGGACTTGAATGTGAATTCTGGAGCGAGCATACCTACCTGAATACCGATTTTGTTTTCAAAATTTTTTTCCTTTATCAGTCTTAGGAAATTCCCCGCGTTACTTATGCTGTCAAATCTATAATAGGTTTCATTTAGCTTAAGGTATTCTTTCATCTTGATTAAATCCCGGACTTCTATGGAATCTACCTTTCCTGGTTCAGTTGCGACTAGGACAATCTGAGGGTTAAATCCGTATGTGAAAGCACTACTACGATCATCAATTATCTCAATATCAAAGTGTTTATCATTAATTGAAAAAGAAGCAGACAAATGTTCGTCCTTTCCGCAAATTATATTCCCCTCCCAATGACCAATTCTTACCCATGAATGACTTTCAGTTGTATCTGCGCTCTCAGAAACTAAAAATGTTATGGGAATAGAGTTTCGAGATGAAAACCAATCAATGGGACGTATAGAGAATATTGTATCATCCCTGAATGATTGATTGTTGTTTTGATCTACTATGGCTACAAAATCCCCAGAAGGAAGTTGACCGCGAATTATATCGATGTAATCAAGTTCGGACTTGAAGTCTACAGGGGATCTGAAACCCAGTACGTTTGTTAGAGAATCAGGGTAATCAATTGAGTAATCGAATAAGTTCGCAGTATCCTGAAACTCTAAAATTCCTCCACCGAATTCGAAAACACCAGTTCCTTTCATTCTGGATGTTCTAATTAGCAGCGTATCTTCGCTTGAAACGAATTGATTGTACCCTTCTTGGTCGTATGTTCCAGTTTTATCTTTTGAGTGACACATAGCCAATATCAAAAGAATAGTAATGACGGTCGGATAAACTATGGCTTTAATTGTCACGATTGCGTAGGCTTCGAATGTAATTAGCCGCCAACATTTAATATAGAATTTTCAAAGGCCTATATGCATCATTTCCTTTCCAACGGGTGAACGATTCGCTAAATCGCCAATTCCACATTTGTTCTTCTTCGAACATAAACCAGGGAACTATTCAAACATTAGGTAGTCGTCCTTCACAAAAGCTTTTTAAGTTGCCGATTAAAGGCACTGTCTTCAGCCGGCCAAGGTGTTGGCCAATGTTCCAGGTTTAATAGCTATTTAAGAAAGAAGCGCACCTGGGCACCGCCCGACTGATCTGAACTAAAATTTCTTGCCAGGAATCCACCAAGTATTTTTTCCCTAGCAAGCTTTATCTATTTTTGCAAGCTTAGTAGCTGATAACTTGTTTGATTCTACGGTGAATCGATGACTTAAATGGCTCCGTATTTCTTCCGATGGTTATCGGACGGATAGAATTTCATCCCGATGGGTTATCGGGACGATTCTGAAGATGCAGGTTCGATTCTTAGATGTTGAATCGATGATTTTAATGGCTCCGTATTTCTTCCGATAGTTATCGGAAGGATAGAATTTCATCCCGATGGGTTATCGGGACGATTCTGAAGATGCATGTTCG
>JAEZBX010000038.1 GCA_023412765.1 Bacteroidota bacterium | reverse complement strand
AACAGCAGGCAGCTTGCGAGGGTAAGCAAACTAACGGACCAGAACTTGGCGGCGATGCTCCAGGGCAATTGACAAAGGTAATAGCCAATGAAAATTATCGCTGTTTGGTGAAGGATGTAAAACGGATAGAGTCCTTCGTTGATTATTGAAAGCCACCGATGGGGTTTGTTAAGGTAATGCTGACCGAACGCAATAACCGTAATTACCGAAAACCAGCTGAGATATATCGCAGTTACGTCAAACGCTGTCTCAACGGTATCCCGTCTCAGTGGTAATTCGATGAGATCGGTGAGATGAAGGTAGAAAACATAGAATGGAATCAGTGCTGCTGCTGTTGCCGCAAGCAAGTGTTTTCGATTTCTTCCGATTGCTTCCCACAGCAGCGGATTGGAATAACAGATCATCCCAAACAGGAAGAATAACAAATAGAATGTAAAGAAGGCCCAGTCGTCCAGAAGGGCGTGGGTTTCTTCTGGAAAATATGGACGCAGTACAATTTGGGTTATCAAAATCAAAGTCGCGGGGATGAAGAGCAGACCGGCCGGGCTTGACAGAATGACTCTAATTTTTTCTTTAAAAGCTACCGATGCAGGTGATCGGAGAAATTTCAGCAACGGAATGGCTATCAACGAATACACTAATAAATACATGATAAACCACAGATGGTGCCAGCTGAAGCTGCCTTCAGGATATGGCTGGAATTCAAAAACCGTCTTATAAAAATCCCAATAATTGTTGTACTCATTTATGCGTTCGTAGTAAATCTGCGGGGGCACCACCACGAACATCCCGAATAACAGCGGTATAAAAAGGCGCGAAACTCTTTCGCGGGCAAACTGAGAAGTGGTTCTTTTCCCAAGAGCCATATATGTTCCGGCGCCGGAGATAAAGAGAAGCAAGGGCATGCGCCAGTAATGGAGCCAAACCATCCAATACCTGAAACTGTCGCTGGTTTCATTGTTTTTGATGTGCCAATCCCATGGATTAAAGAGCATACCGGTGTGGTAAAACAGGAGAATTACAATGGCAATAAATCGTAACCAGTCGAGGTCGTGACGCCGGCCGGACTTCATTCCTGTTACGATCGTGTCGGGAGTTGATAATGTTCTGTTCATTTTTTCAGATTTGACGATCCAAAAAACGGCTGCCCGAACTCTTAAAAACGACTGAAATTATAGATTTGGCGTTCGAGTTTATAAAAGTGTTTAAGTGTTTAGGTGTTTAAGTGTCTAAGTTGTGAAAGCCGCCTTTTTATTCTCGTAAGATCGAAGAATGTTATTCTGAAGAGCTGTTTCTGTCGTCTGGAGTACAATAGAGAAGACCGTACCTAGACACTTAAACACCTAAACACTAAGATACCTAGCTGGTTCTGAACTTTGAAGGCGTCATCCCCGTCAGCTTTTTAAACATCGTGTTGAAAGATGACTTCGAGTTGTATCCTACCTGCTCCGCAATTTCCTCCACCTTTATGTTTGGATGGTCTTTCAATAGTTTCTTGGCTTCGTTGACACGGTGTTCGGCCACCATTTCGAAGAAATTTTTGCCAAGGCCCTCGTTTATTGCCTGAGATAGCGTATGGACTGTCGTTCCCAGGATCTGTGCGAGCTCGGGCAGTGAGAAGTCCGCCTTGAGAAACGGTCTCTGGTCAACCATTACCTTACTCAACTTCAACAACAGCGCCTTTTGATCCTCGGGATTCACAGGTGAGTTCTTATACTTTACCGATTCACCCAAAGCTGGTTGCTGGAAAAAGCCCGATTGTTCAATTATTCTGAAGCTCGTTAAATAAATGGTCACCGTTAGATAGGCTGCAAACAAATGGTCTCCAGTGTCGTGGTCGTGCAAAAGCTTTACGATCACGATTCCTATGCCGGCTGTGGTGATAAGGAATACTTCCCAGCGAAGAAATTTGAGCGATGAATTAGATGGCCTCCAAAAAGATTCCTTTTGCTTCTTAAAGGCTTTATAAATTTCAAAAAGTGCGAGACCAGTGTAGACGAATAAGCTGATCAAAATAAATTCTGTAACATGATCTGTCACCCAAAACAATCTGGGGTCATAAGCATACTCAAAAGGTCTGCGTGGCCAATCGGGGTGATAGGCACCCACCCATGCGTTGTATTTTGCATCCTCCGGTAAAACAAGAAAGGGTAGCTCCAGAAAAAAATGAATGATGGGAATTGTCAGGTGCAAATAATGTTTCCAATTCAGTTTTCCTTTCGTGACACTTAATACCAATAGATAGAAGCTTGGTCCAATAGCCAGACCGAAGGGTTCAGAAAAATCCACCAGGTACAAACAATGTATGATGTAGCCTGAATACATCAAGAAAATTTCTGTAATACAAGCTACGATGCTCAGCAGCATCAATCCATGAAAAAAATTTGTTTTTGATTTTCTTTTATTGTTTGATAAAAAGAAGATCAGAAGAAAAAAACCTTGTACAATCCCCAGAAAGATAAAGACAGCGAAAAGATCGATTCGATACTCCATTCCGGTCGGGTTCTGGTTTGAGGTTTGAGGTTTGAGGTTTGAGGTTTGAGGTTTGAGGTTTGAGGTTTGAGGTGCGTGTAGGCTTAAAGTTAGAATGCAGTGTTTACATGCGCGTTGCCTGGGCACGACTGGATTCTGCTACATAATGCGGGATTGAAAAATAAAACGTTGTTCCCTTGCCCTCTTCGGTTTCAAACCAAATATTTCCTCCATTCTTCTCAATGAATTCTTTGCACAACAATAGCCCGAGACCAGTACCCTTTTCCTGTTTCGTACCCTGCGTGGCGACGCTCGAAATTGTAAAAAGCTTGCTTCTGTTTTTTTCAGGAATTCCAATTCCACTGTCAGCTACGGACACGATAATGTGGTCGTCGACACGATATCCGCTTATCGAAATGGTTCCATGAGGTTTTGTAAACTTGATGGCATTGGTTATCAGATTCCTGAACACTGAACGAATCATATTAAGATCGGCATATCCTTCAAGTTTACCATGGATATGATTTTTTATAGTGATATTTTTTTGCGCACCACCGGGTTCCAACAATCTTACAGATTCATCAGCCAGTTTTGAGACATCCAGTCGATCTGGCTCAAAAGTTTCACCTCGCATCTGTAGCTTGGCCCACTGTAGAAGATTATCGATGAACTCCGTAGTATGTGTAAGTCGAGCTTCCAGATCTTCAGATACTTTTTGAAATTCTTCGGCGGTCAACGACCCTGTTTTGACCAGGTTCAAAGCAAGATGAAGTGATCCCAGAGGTCCGCGAATATCATGAGACACTACCGACAGCAGTTTGTCCTTGACATGATTAACTTCTTCCAGTTCCAGATTCTGCTGTTGAATTTCGACCGTTCTCATTTTGACTTCTTCTTCTAGCAACATCCTTTGATTGTGCTCTCGGTCCAGTTCAGCCTCCTTCGCTTTTTGATTTTCTTTTTCTAAAGTCCTCCATCGGTCGCCCAAGGCAAATGAAATAAATAACATTTGCAAAATACAACCGGCCATTAGTCCCATATAGTTCGTACTTAAGTACCCTGGCATGAATCCAACGCTACTGATGGTAAATATGCCGGCTGCAACCAGAACAGTAAACCAGGCAGCCAGGTAGTAACGCGCGGGTTTATAGTCTTTATACAAGCAGTATCCGGCGCTTATGAGAGCCAGCAGACAATGCAGAAATATCAGATAGTTGTGGTATTGATAAGATATCTGTCGAAAAAATACAGTCATCAGTAACGCTATGGCTACATCCAACAGCATGTTGCCAACAAGAATATTGTCGAGCAGTTTGCTGAAGTGCCTGAGATTCAAAAATGCCCGCGTTAGCAATGTTGAGCAGATTACGAATATCGGTCCGGTAATTAATGCCAGAACATCATTGAACTCAGGATATTCCGGAAAAAGATATAGGTAAGAATAACCCTGAAAGAACGACACTACATTCACCATGGTTAGGAGTGTCAGCACATAGTAGAACGTTATCTTGTCACGGACAGAAAAAAAGAGGAACAATTGATAAAGGATCATCAGCACCATAGCGCCATAGAAAAGTCCGTTGAGAAGCTGAACCTTATATTGCGTTTTCAGAAAACCTTCCCTGTGCCAAAATGTCATCGGAACCTGTACAGATGAGATGGATTGTACACGCACATAGACATCTTGTGTTTGACCGGGTTCGATATTAAATGAAAAGACGGGATGGCGATGTTGAAGATCTCGCTTGCTAATTGGATAGTGATCACCGTCGGTCTTGTGTATGTATTTGCCGTCAGGACCCGTAAAGAATACATCGATTTGATCGAGGGGTGAATACGCAACTTCTAGTAGCCATTCAGTTGAACCAGATGCGTTTGTAATATCTACCTTGAACCAGTGGGGAGATCGATCGAATCCGATGTTTGGAGAATATTTTGAAGCGTATGGGCTGAAGGTCTTTTCCTTCACTTCATCAAAGGATAGAGATCCAGCCGAATCGCGTAGATAACTCAATTGCCCATTCACAATTATCTTTCCCATGTTGGTCAACTGCAACGATGTTTGAGAAAAAGATGGTAGACAGACCGTTGTGAGACAGACGACGAGAAATACCCACCTATGCATTGGTTTTGTTATCAAGAACGTGTAGATGATGCAAATTCTTTTGCAAAGTAGGTCAATATAATATCTGCACCTGCGCGTTTAATACTAAGCAAAATTTCATTCATCACACGTCCACCATCCAACCAGCCTTTTTGCGCTGCAGCCTTCACCATGGAGTACTCACCACTGACATTATATGCAGCGATGGGTAGAGAGCAATTGTCCTTCAGCAGTCTGATCACATCCAGATATGCCAAAGCAGGTTTCACCATTAAAAAATCCGCACCTTCATCGATATCAAGCTGTGCTTCGATAAGGGCTTCCTGCCTGTTTGCAGGATTCATTTGATATGTTTTTTTATCCCCGAATTTGGGTGCTGAATCTAAAGCTTCGCGGAATGGATTGTAAAAGCCGCTGCTGTATTTCGCAGTATAGCTCATTATTGACACATCCGTAAATCCATTCTTATCAAGTTGACTTCGAATATAGCCCACACGACCATCCATCATATCTGAAGGTCCGATGATGTCAATGCCTGTGTCAGCTTGTGCCACAGCCATTTTCCCAAGAATTTCCAACGTCTCGTCGTTCAGGATCTTTCCGTCCTTTACCAAACCGTCGTGTCCATCAGAACTGTATGGATCCATCGCCACATCGGTCATGATACACGCTTCAGGAAATTGTTTTTTTATTTCTTTGAGCGCTTTTAAGTAAAAGAATTTTGGATCATAACTTTTTGTTGCGGTACTATCTTTAAATTCTTCTTCAACCGCCGGGAATATGTCAAATGCATTTACGCCGAGCTTCATGCATTCTTCAATCTCCTTTAACATCAAATCCTGTGATAATCTGAAAATCCCAGGCATGGACTCAACTGCAACTTTTTGATTTCTGCCATCTACCAGAAAAAGGGGAAATATAAGATTACTCGCCCTCACGTCTGTTTCCTCCACCATTGCCCTTATGGCTGCACTCTTCCGGTTTCTCCTTGGTCGCCTCACATTATATTTCGACTTATCCATCATTCAGAATTAAAGTGGAAAGTTAACGTATCTAAGAGAGCAAAAAAAGCGCTGGAGCTGTCAGCTATCAGCCGACAGCTAAAGACTGCGATTAGCAAGTTTATCGATTTTATATTCTCAATGAATTTCACCCAATGGCGCATAATCAAAGTCTCTTCAGTTTTTGCTCACCAGCTACCGGCCCTGTAAGGGCCTAATCAACACCCAGGATTTCAGTCCTGGGTCTTCATAAAAAATCAAAATACATAGTCCGCACAAACCTCCATCTAGCCGACCGATTACCGCTCGATAGCACTATCGCGGATACTATACGAACCGATTACCGATCACCGGATCATCCATATCTATCAATAATACTCTGGCTAATAACTTTATAAAGTTCAGCAGCCGGAGGGTTGTCGTGCAAAAATTCGAGATGCTTGTCCAATATCTCAAGATCGCCTCGCCGCGCTGGCCCCGTTTGAGCGTTCTCCGGACCAATACTTAAGCTCTTATTAATCATCTCAGCAATAAGAGGCTTCAGCCAATCGTAGATCAAACTGTTTTCCTTCATTATGTCCTGCGCAACAAGCAACATATGATTTGTAAAATTCGATGCAAAAATGGCCGCAACATGTAAGGCCTTTCGTTCATACGAATCAATGGGTATAACGGTACTGCTCAACGCATTTCCCATTGCCTTCAGCATTTTTTCGGTAGTCGCATTCGCTCCCTCAATGAATACAGGGACATCTCTGAATTCTACAGCTTTGTCTTTGCTAAATGTTTGTAACGGGTAAAATACTCCAAGGTTTTGTGTTGCAGCATAGCCAAGAATCATCAACGGTTGGCTACCTGCCGTGTGAATAAGGATGGAATCTTCCGGCAAAATTATTTCCTGAACTACATCTTCCAGCGCGTCGTCCGTTATAGCAATTATAAATATGCGCGATGAACTCGTCGAAAAGTCAAGCGTAGCTTTTACTTCTGCCTGATAAAGTCGTTCCACAAGTGCCGCAGCATGTGAAGGGTTCCTGCTGTAAACTTCCCGTACCGGAAAATCGGTATTGTCGAGAGCTGGCGCAAGATGCCAAGCCAGGTTACCTGATCCGATAAAAGAAACTTCCGTATTTTTCATGTCACAGTATTGGTGTATAAATCATGAAGATAGTATTCCTTTTACAATTCTGTTTTTACCAAAAAGGTCATTTATCACCTCTACCGATTGAAAGCCTTCGGCGGTAAACAATTCAGCTACATCGTTTCCGAATCGTTCATTTATTTCAACTGCGAGGAGACCATGCGACAGTAATGATTCCTTTGCACGTTCCAAAAGTTTCTCATAAAAAATAAGCGGATTGTCATCACTCACGAACAAAGCGATATCGGGTTCATAGTTAACAACATTCTTTGGCATGTGGTCGCGCTCATGTCTTGCAATGTACGGTGGATTGCTCACGATCACATCCGCCGAAAAAGGAAGTGGATCCTTCAAAATGTCATGCAAAACGAAATCTACCTTTGCATTTAGCCTTGCTGCATTTTTTGACGCCAAACCCAATGCATCAGCGCTGATATCTGTTGCGAAAATTCTGGACGAAGGTAGTGCGAGTGCCAGAGAGATTGCAATGCAGGCGCTACCGGTACCGATATCCGCAATTTTTAGATTCTGATCTTTGGTTTTTGTATGATCGATCACAAACCGAACCAGCTCCTCTGTTTCTGGTCTTGGAATCAACACGGAAGGATTCACGAGAAATCTTCTGCCAAGAAAGTCAGCTTCTCCGAGAATGTATTGAACGGGTTCATGCTGATTTAATCTCGCAACGACAGATTTTAAGCGGATAATCGCAGGTATATCGGATATAGATTTCTGTGCAAGGATGTCTGTTTTGTTCAGCCCGAAGATGCTCTCAAAAACGACATGGGCAATACTCTCCCTTTCATCGTAGCTTTCATTTAGCGTAAGGCCGTCGATGAAATCCTTAAACAGCATTTTGGAATTCGTCATAGCTTCCCAATCTTTGCAAGTATACTCAATGACGAAGCACGATCACCACGAAGATGAAATTTTTATGCACCGCGCGATGGAGCTGGCGTTGCTGGGAGCAGGGCGTGTAAGTCCAAATCCGCTCGTCGGAAGTGTAATCGTCTTGAATGATAAAATTATTGGAGAAGGTTGGCATCAAAAGTATGGCGGGTTACACGCCGAGGTCAACGCTGTAAATAGTGTCACTGACGAAAAACTGCTAAAAGAAAGCACAGTCTATGTGACACTCGAGCCGTGTTCACACTTTGGGAAAACACCTCCATGCTCGGACATGCTCATCCATCACGCCGTTAAAAAGGTTGTAGTAGCAAATATTGACACCAACCCCATTGTAAATGGTGGCGGACTTCACAAACTGCGGGCCGCGGGAATTGAAGTAGTTACAGGTATTCTTGATAAACAAGGGCGAGAATTGAATAAGAGATTTTTCACGTTCGTTGAAAAGAAACGACCCTTTATAATTTTGAAGTGGGCAGAAACATCTGACGGTTTTATTGCGAGAACAAATTACGATTCAAAATGGATTTCCGATGAATTCTCCCGGCAACTGGTGCACAAGATGCGCGCTCAGGAAGACGCCGTTCTGGTGGGAATGCGAACGGCCCAGTTGGATAATCCCCAATTATCCGTGAGGGACTGGACAGGAAGGAATCCGACACGAATTGTAATTGATCGATTCCTCAAGTTGAGTAAAAACTTAAATGTATTTGACGGAACTCAAAATACATTAGTTTATAATGTGATCAAGCACGAGGAGGACACCAATTCTGCACTGATAAGACTCGATGAGGAAAATTTTCTGAGCAACCTGGTGCACGATCTTTATAAACGAAATATTCAGTCGCTGATCGTTGAGGGCGGTTCCCAAACTTTGCAAGCATTTATATCCGCAGACTTATGGGATGAAGCAAATGTGTTTATTTCTCCTCAGAATTTTCAGAACGGCATTAAAGCTCCTTCCATTACGGGGATTGTCGAAAGTTATACAAAAATAAAGAACGACTGGCTCAAGATCGTCAAGCCATCCAACGTAACGCACTGACTATATACATGCATTATAGAAACTTAAGATAATCGGATTTGGATGCCCTTTGGTCGAATCCAGGGACGGCTGAAAAAGCGTACCCTTAAAAAATCTGTGTCCGATGAGTTCAAATGCGCGTACATCTCCCGTTGCTGAAAATGCGGAAAATACAAATGGATGCTGATTCAAGATGCTATAATAACTCGGATTAACACCATACCTGCAAAAGTACCGGGCTGCAACATTATGTGATTGAAAGATGTGGAAGAGCCATGAAGCCTTATCTGGAATGGATATCTGTTCCTCCTGACCTTTCAGCGAACAACTTAGCACTGAAATAACCGGGTTGTCGGAAGCACCCGATTCTGTGTGACCAGCGTCAATAATTCCCAACTTATTTCTCGCATATTCTAGTACCATAAATTGAAATCCACCACAGGTTCCAAATATTGGGATATTGTTTTCGCGAGCCCATCGAATCAATTCCAGAACATTATTTTCATCCTCATACGGTGAGCCCGGAGCGATCCATATTCCATCATATAATTTCGATGCAGACATTATTTCGTTGCAATGTATTGTCGGGACCCAGTTGGCTTCAACTTCAAAGGGTAAGTATGGTTTACAATGCTCGATCGAATCATTCAATGCAATGTGCGTATGCATCTTTTTGTCAAAGTCACCAACCAAAGCGATTCGAATGCGTTTCATATTTGTTATAGACCCTCTCAAAGTCGTCAGGCACAACAGTTGTGTCGGACGTCTTAATTAAGCACCATGAATAAGGTTAATATTTCTGAAAAACTTGCGCAGTTTAACGATTTTTACAATCCCAGAATTGTAGGCGAGCTCAACGGCCAGCATGTCAAAGCGGTTAAGCTTAAAGGCGACTTTGTCTGGCATCATCACGAAAAGGAAGATGAACTATTTTTTGTGATAAAGGGTAACTTAAAGATGGAATTTCGCGAGAAAACCGTTGAAGTCAATCCCGGAGAATTTATTATTGTACCCCGTGGCGTCGAGCACCGGCCAGTTGCTGAAGATGAAGTTCATATATTGCTGTTTGAACCCGATTCTACCCTTAACACCGGCAACGTAGATAATGACCGAACGCGGAGGAATCTTGAGAAACTAATATAATGGCTGAAGAATTTTTTGTATCCACCTCAACAGATAAAAAGGAGCGTTACGAAGTACTTTTACCCCAGATACAAGCGCTCGTTGAGGGGGAAAACGATCTTATAGCTAACCTGGCTAATATTGCAGGGGCACTTAAGCAAACCATGAATTTTTTTTGGGTTGGATTTTACCTGGTAAAGGATAGGCAATTGGTTCTTGGTCCATTTCAAGGTCCTATCGCATGCACACGTATTGATTTCGGTAAGGGTGTATGTGGCACAGCGTGGAAAGAAAAAAAGACTATCCTCGTTCCAGACGTCGAAAAATTTCCGGGGCACATTGCCTGTAGTTCTGCATCGAAGTCAGAAATTGTCTTGCCCGTCTTAAAAGGAGATGAGGTGGTGATGGTGCTGGACATCGATAGCGATTCGATAAACGATTTCGACGAAACCGATCGTCAGGAATTGGAACGGGTCATAAGAATAATTGAAAAGTTCTTTAAGCACTAATTCCAAATGACGTCTGCGGAACTGAAAGCGTTTTACGAGGAACGAAGAATACATTTTGAACGAAGTCTCGAGACTGTTAGAAAAAATATTAACGTCGTTTCCAATGTTAGAGTAGCTGTTGCTATTCTCTTTCTCATCTCGATATATTTTTCATTTTCTAACCTGTTGTTTTTGTATGGTGCGATAGCAACACTAGGCGTATTCATTTTTCTTGTTGCGCGACATAGTTCTCTTTTTGACAGGAAAGTCCATTGCGAAAACCTTGTAAAACTGAATCGCCTTGAAGAGCGGTCGCTCGACGGCGACAATTCCGGGTTTCATTCAGGAGAAGAATTTATTGATCCTCACCATCCTTATACTCACGATCTGGATATATTTGGCGAGGGCTCACTTTTCCAGGCCATTAATCGCTGTAACACTTTCCATGGCAAGGCTTATATGGCTGAGCGCTTAAGCCAACCGTTGCGCTCCGCGGATGCGATCTATAATGAGCAGGATGCCATTCGGGAATTATCCGCGAGGACGGATTTTCGCCAGCATTTCCAGGCTGCCGGGATGGAAATTGGCGAACAACCTAACGACCGCAACGAATTACTTAGTTGGACCAAGCAACCCCTGTTTCTTTATAATTCGCCGACATTCAAGTACGTATTGATAATACTGCCAATTGTTACGATCGCAGCAGTGATCGTGTCATTTTTTCTCGAACAAGGAAAGCCGATCGCAATTATTTTTGTTCTGTCTCAGTGGATTATTTTGGGGTGGCACATGGGAAAAGTCGGTGCGTTTCACGAGCAGATCAGCCGGAAGAAAAATATCCTGGAGAAGTTTGCAAGGTTGCTACACTATTTCCAAAAAGAAGAATTCAAGTCGAATGTCCTTAAAGACCTTAGTGTACGCGCTCGGGAAGCAGACGTAAAGGTTAACAAACTTGCATCGCTGGTCAGCTATCTAAATGCGCGGCTTAACCTGTTGACCAATATTGTGGTGAATAGCTTGTTGCTCTATGATCTCCAATGTGTTTATCGACTTGAAAAATGGAAGCATGAGAATGCAGGTCACCTTAAAGCATGGTTGGATGTTATCGATGAAACGGAAGTGTTGGGAAGTTTAGGAACATTTTCGTTTAATCATCCGACTTACGTTTATCCGAAGATCAATTCAGATCTATCAATACGCGCCAAAGCGCTCGGGCATCCGATGTTATCTATGGAGGAATGCGTTCCAAACGATCTTTATGTTGGCAACGGTCAGTCCGTGCTCATCATCACAGGAGCAAATATGGCGGGGAAGAGTACCTTTCTCCGAACCTCCGGAGTTAACCTGGTTCTGGCTCTTGCCGGTTCACCTGTATTTGCAAGTGAATACTCATGCCCGATCATTAATCTTAGAACCGGAATGCGTACAGCCGATTCGTTAAAAGATCATCAATCTTATTTTTACGCCGAACTTGATCGATTGAAAACGATCATGGATGAGCTAAGAAGCGATACGCCATTGTTCATTCTTCTGGATGAAATCTTAAAAGGGACTAACTCTACCGATAAGCAATCAGGTTCCATAGAACTGCTAAAGCAACTATTGCCTCATCCATGTTTAGCAATGATTGCCACACACGACATTGTGTTGGGAGAATTGGAGTCTGAGTATCCAAACCACATCCGGAACTATTGTTTCGAGGCAAATATCGAGAATGATCAGCTATCCTTTGACTACATGATCAAGCCTGGCGTAGCAACAAAAATGAATGCGACATTTTTGATGAAGAAGATGGGGATAATAGGTGTTTAGGTGTTTTGGTATTTTGGTGGATTGTGCTAGTCATAATGTATGCTGAAACTCTTGAAAGTTCTTAGTGCCAACCTGAAAGACTGACGAACTTTGAACACTGAGCACTTAAACACCTAAACACTTAAACACTCCTTGAGGCGCTCCACGGCCACATCAATCTCTTCCACGTTATTAAACTTACTGAAAGAAAAGCGGACGGCGCCTTTCTGAGAGTTGGGATAGATTGATCCGAGAACGTGTGACCCGGCCGTTGCACCGCTGGAACAGGCACTTCCTCCTGATGCTGAAACCCCATGAAGATCGAGATTGAACAAAAGCAGGTTGTTTTGGTCGGACTCGGGAAGGCACACATTGAGCACCGTGTACAGACTTTTTTTCAGATCGCCTGATTCACCGTGGAAAGAAATGCCTGGAATGCTTTCCTTTAATTTCTCAATCATGCGGGATTTTAACCCTGTGATATATTTTTTATGCTCATCAAGATCGCGATATGCAATTTCGAGGGCCTTGGCCAATCCCACGATACCGTAGACATTTTCAGTTCCGCCGCGCATGTTTCTTTCCTGGGGGCCACCATGCATGAACGATTGGATTTTCTTGTCTTTCCGGATAAACATAAAACCAACTCCTTTCGGCCCATGAAATTTGTGAGCGGCTGCAGTTATACCGTGTACTTTGATTTTTTTTAGGTCGTGCACATAATGCCCAACGGTTTGGACGGTGTCTGAATGGAAATATGCATTGTGTTGCACGCATAAATTGGCAACAGCCTCTATATCCAGTAGATTGCCTATCTCATTATTGGCGTGCATGAGCGAGACGATCGCATTGTGATGCTTGTGAAGTAAAAATTCAAGGTGTTCGAGATCAACGTTTCCGCGATCATCCAACTTCACAAAGTGCAGATGAATATGTTTTTTTTTTGAAAGGGTGGTCAATGTGTCCAACACGGCGTGATGTTCTACCGCAGAGGTTATAATGTTCTGAACGTTATAGGAAACTATACCACCCGTAAGTATAGTGTTATCTGCTTCAGTACCTCCGGAGGTAAAGATGATTTCGCCTGGGGTACAGTTTAATAGCTCCGCAATCTTCTTTCGCGCAGATTCAATTGCTGCTCTCACTTTTCGACCATGTGCGTGAGTCGACGAGGGGTTGCCAAAGTCCTCAAGCATGAATGGCTTCATTGCGTCGAATACTTCGGGATCCAACGGAGTGGTTGCTGCATTGTCAAGATAAATGCGCATCGTATTTGAAAGACTCAGGCGAGGTCTTTTTCGGTTATAATTTCTTTGATATCTGCAATAATCTTTTTCGCAAGGTTATCGGCTTTGACTTCGAGGTCTGATTCGGCGTAAATGCGTATGATTGGCTCCGTGTTTGATTTCCTCAGATGAACCCACTCGTAGTCAAATTCTATTTTTACACCGTCGATCGTGTTGATCGGCTGTTTTTTATATTTTTTCTTTATTTCTTCAAGAACCTTGTCTACGTCTATGTTGGGCGTTAGTTCGATCTTGTTCTTCGAAATGAAATAATTAGGGTATTTGGCGCGAAGTCTTGATACTGGCACGCCCGATTTCGCTACGTGCGTCAGGAACAACGCAATGCCTACCAGCGCATCGCGACCGTAGTGCAGGTCGGGATAAATCACTCCACCGTTACCTTCACCTCCGATGACCGCCTCACATTCTTTCATCATGCTTACTACGTTAACCTCGCCGACAGCCGCTGCGAAGTATTCTCCGCCCGCTTTTTCCGTAACATCTCTCAACGCCCGCGTCGATGAAAGGTTAGATACTGTGTTCCCTTTCTTCTTCTTGCTATTATCTAAAACATAGTCGGCTATAGCCACCAGTGTGTATTCTTCTCCAAAGGGAGAGCCGTCTTCTGAAATCAACGCGAGTCGATCGACATCAGGATCGACCACGATACCAAGATCATATTTACCTTTCTTTATTTCGCGGCAGATATCCATGAGATGCTCCGGGAGCGGTTCCGGATTATGCGGAAAATGTCCAGTTGGTTCGCAGTATAATGCTTTAGTCGTTACGCCCAAAGCATCCAACAACATGGGAACGGCAATACCACCAGTAGAATTTACTGCATCCACTACAACTCTAAACCCTCTGTTCTTTACTGCCGCCACGTCAACGAGAGGCAACTTCAAAATGAGGTCAATGTGTTTCTGCAGATAGGTATCGTCCTTTGTGTAAGAACCTAGCTTTGTAACAGGAGCAAAAACGAAGTCTTCCCTTTTTGCAATCTCTAAAACTTCTTCGCCATCCTTACCGGAGATAAATTCTCCTTTCTCATTCAACAGTTTGAGAGCATTCCATTGTACCGGATTGTGACTTGCCGTAAGGATAATTCCACCTGCTGCCTTTTCAAGTGGAACAGCGATTTCTACGGTAGGGGTAGTGGACAACCCCAGATCCACGACATCGATACCCAATGCCTGCAGTGTAGATGCGACCAGCGCATTTACCATTTCTCCTGATGGCCGGGCATCTCTGCCTATCACAATTTTGGTAGTACCTTTTTTCTTTTTTAACAAAGAGCCAAACGCAGCCGTGAATTTTACAATGTCAAGGGGTGTAAGATTGTCGTTGGGTGCACCTCCGATCGTCCCGCGAATTCCGGAAATAGATTTTATTAAAGCCACAATTCTTTTTTTTCTAGGCCAAAATTAAGAGAATTCTTTTTATCGTTAATCGTTATCCGCTATTAGTTATTAGTTCGGTATTTACCTAGAGCGGAGCACTGGGCGTTGGTGCAGCTTCATTCTAAAGGATACGCTTTTCGTGCCCTACATCCTTAGCTCGAGCCGTCGGATAACGATTAACAGATAACGGATAACGAAACACCGCTTAAACAAGATGTTCCTTGTGAGTAGCTCTTAATGGGCAGGTACAGCCCTATTAACAAATAACTAATAACTACTTCCCCTTGATCGAGGGCAATGGTTCACGCTTAACAGAATCAGGATCTCCGCAAGCGGCGTCACCGGGCTTCAATTCTTTGCCACAATAGCCACAGGTAACACCCTCCTTATTCAGCCACGGACTCTGCGAAGCGCACGTTCCCCGAAACTCTCC
>JAEZBX010000279.1 GCA_023412765.1 Bacteroidota bacterium | reverse complement strand
GAAGTGTGACCCGTCTTTCGGCGAGAGCTTCAAACTTTCGCACATAAAATGGCGTGATCGTAATGATCCGGTCAGCTGACTTCAGAACCTTGCGTTCCAATTTCTTGTGGAGACTTCTAGCAAAGGTACCAACGTTAAGGCTATCCAGCAGACCCCATTCGCTCCAGGGATCTCTGAAATCAGCCAACCATCGAAGTGACGGATTTCTCTTTTTCAAATGATAGCCGATCAAATGTATGCTGTGTGGAGGACCAGTTGTAATGATGGTTCGTATTTGATTTTCAATCAGAAAATCATGCAGAAACTTCACCGATGGTCGAACCCAGAAAATTCGCGGGTCAGGTATCAAAAAATTTGCACGTATGAATGTTGTAAGCCTTTGAAACAGGGATTTGTTTTTTGTAGTGACGATATCTGCTGGTCTTGACTTTTTTCCAAAAACACCAGAAAGCTTGAAGAACGAATCATAGGGTTCCCAAATCGGAAAGCGAATTACCTCCGCTTCCATTGGGACGTCTTTTAACAATGACTCATCGCGGATAGTAAAGGAAGGATTTTCGGGTGTGAATACGAAAGGTTCCCATCCCCACTGGGGAAGGTATTTTACAAACTTCAACCACCGTTGCACGCCACTCCCACCGCTGGGAGGCCAATAATATGCTACGATCAAAACCTTTTTACTCATGTGCTTTGCAATCGCTGTTTATCACCGCGTGTATATTCTATTATGAATTGGAAAATCAGCTCAGGCGAGTTTGGTGAGAACCAATGTACCGCTGGATCTCGTTTAAACCAGGTCATCTGTCTCTTTGCATATCGACGTGAATTTCTTTTCAGCAAACGAATGGCTTCTTCACGATTAAATTTATTATCCATGAAATCAAAGATTTCCTGGTAGCCGACGGTTTGTAATGCCTGTCGCCTACGTTGTTGATAAAGGGCAGATGCTTCCTCAAACAAGCCAGCTTCGATCATCTTGTCCATTCGCTCTTCGATTCTTTTATAGAGTTCTTCGCGTGGAAGTTCCAACCCAATTTTAAGAATATCAAAATCGTGTGTGATCCTGTTCATCTTTCTGAAAGTTGCAATCGATGACCCTGTGGCTATCCGCACTTCCAGTGCCCTTATAAGGCGATGCGGATTTCTTTGATCTATTGTCGCGAAATGATCTGGATCCAGTTTTTGCATCTCGTGCTGTAACCATTCGAGCCCATTTTGTTCGTATTGCCGCATGAGCCCTTCGCGGATATCCGTTGGAACATCCGGTATGTCGTCAAACCCTTCTGTTACTGCCTTAATGTAAAGTCCTGAACCACCACAGAGAATGAGTGTATTATGCTGCTGAAATAATCCAGAGATAGTCGCCAATGCATCCCTGCCATACTGGGCCGCATCATAGTCGTCTGTAATCGAATGCGTATTGACAAAATGATGTTGTACAAGATGCAATTCCTCAGGCGACGGCTTTGCTGTTCCAATGGTTAGCTCCCTGAAGATTTGTCGCGAGTCGGCCGAAATCACTTCCGTTTCAAATATTTGCGCCAGTTTTATAGCGATAGCAGTCTTGCCAACTGCAGTCGGTCCAACTATTGCGATTAATGTCTTTTTTTCTTCCAATCGCGGAATATATAACAAAATGTTCAAGACAGCGTGTACGAGTCTTTCCTACAAATTAAACGGGCTTGAGCATAGAAATTTTTCTTATCTTTCGCGATCAAAAATCAGGAAGTCCAATGGTAAAGTATACAGTAGCCTTTCTAACAAGGCTTGAAGATATGGTGGCGGAGTCGGATTATACTCTACGGTATGAGAAGGGCAATTTTAAATCTGGTTATTGTGTTCTTAAGGACCAAAAGATCATCATTGTCAATAAGTTCTACACCACTGAAGGCAAGGTAAATGCGTTGATGGAAATTCTGAAGAATGTTGCATTAGATCGCACTCGTTTCTCGGAAAAAAGCCTGAAGCTGCACGATGAAATTATTCAATTTCAAACGGCATAAAATGCCTGCTGAATATCCGCCAACAGCGCTAGTCACCAACAAGTGGCGCACCATTTCAGAATCTAAACCTGGTATTTCATGAAAATTACATTTCTGGGTACGGGAACGTCTCAGGGAGTGCCGGTTATAGGTTGTTCGTGCGAAGTGTGTACCTCACTCGATTTTAGAGACAAGCGATTGAGATCATCTGTTCAGATTCAAATTGCTCAAAAAAGTTTTGTAATTGATACCGGGCCCGACTTCCGTCAGCAAATGCTTCGGGAGCGAGTAAAAAGGATAGATGCCATCCTCTTCACCCATGCACATCGAGACCATACGGCTGGACTTGACGATGTTCGCGCCTATAATTTCATGCAGCGGATGGACATGCCTGTTTATGGAAGACAGGAGGTATTGGACCAGCTGAAGATCGAATATGCCTACGCTTTCAGCAAGGAAAATTATCCAGGCATACCACGATTGCTCCTGAACCTTATTGATGGCCAGACATTTTCAATCGACGGAATTAAAATCACTCCCCTTGAAGTTCTTCACCTCAAGATGCCCGTCCTTGGATTCAGGTTTGGCAATTTTAGTTATATCACAGACGCGAATTTCATTCCGGATGAAACGCTAAAAAAATTGGATGGTACAGAAGTTCTTGTCCTAAATGCGCTCCAACGCACCCCGCATATTTCTCACTTTAACCTGGATGAGGCCCTTGCGATGGTCGAAAAAATAAGGCCAACGCAAACTTATTTTACACACATCAGTCACAACCTTGGTTTACATGCTGATGTTTCAAAGGAATTGCCTGACAATGTGATGCTGTCGTACGATGGATTGCAATTGGACGTTGGGGATTTGTAGAATTGGAAGATTGGAAGATTAGAAGATTAGAAGATTGGAAAATTGATCTGGTGCATAACAATTATTATTTCCTCCGTCAACTGACGAATCAACTCGCGAGTACGCTCAATGGCACCGTTATCTCTCAATGCTTTAGTCAGAATAAGGATGAACTAATAATCCAGCACGAAACTAACACGTCACCGTTTTTTATAAAGGCGGCATTGTCGCCGCAGTTCTCGTGCCTTTCTTTTCCGCACGAATTTCATCGCGCAAAAAAAAACAGCGTTGATCTTTTCCAACCATTGATAGGACAGCGCATCCAGGGGTTTCGGCAGTTTGAAAACGAACGAAGCTTCGCTATGAAATGCAGCAATGAGCTCTCTCTACTTTTTAAAATGCACGGCAACCGGTCGAACCTGATACTTTTCGATCGCGGCGAAGCAGTCCAGGTTTTCAAAAGCAATCTTGTTGAAGACACGAAATTGAATCTTGACACCATGGATCGCACTATCGACTGGAGTCTTGAGAATTTTGTTAATGATCAAAGATCAGTCGAAGCAAAATATTTTACGTTCGGAAAGCTCGTCTGGAAATATCTGGAGTCTAAAAACTTAAACAACCTGTCCGCCGAGCAAAAGTGGCAGCTAATACAAAAAGTCAGGAGCCAACTTGAAAATCCAGACGCATTTTACATCCAGGAACTTGAAGATAAAATTATCTTTTCGATGCTTGACGTTGGTCAAACGATTAAGGCGATTCATGATCCTATCACTGCAGTTACCGAATTCTACACCTATCATTCACAACAAAATTCTTTTGTCAGGGAAAAGAATTCTGCCATGGCTGCACTAAAGTCGAAAATTGATTCTACAGAAAAATATATTCAAAAGACTGAAGGTAAGTTACAGGAACTGGAAGGCGAAAACAATTACAAGGTGTGGGCAGATCTGATCATGGCAAACCTGCATGCTATTCCTCCTGCTTCTATCAGCGTCACGTTGAATAACTTTTATCAAAATAACAGTCCGACAGAAATCAAACTCAAGCCAGACCTTTCTGCGCAGAAGAACGCCGCCATATTTTATAAGAAAGGTAAGAACCAGCAGATTGAAATCGGTCACCTGCAAAAACTCGTTGATGGTAGGAAGAGAGAACTAGCAAAGCTCGTAGACACGCTCACTCAATTGGAGGAAGCGAGCGACAAGAAAGGTGTTCAGAGACTTGGTAGTGAGAAAATTGAAAATGGAAAGAAAAAGCAGGTAGTAGCTCTGCCATATCGGGAAGTTGAGTTTAAAGGGTATAAGATCTGGATTGGAAAAAACGCGGAAGGCAACGATACCCTTACACTAAAATTTGGTTATAAGGAAGACCTATGGCTCCACGCCAAAGATGTTGCCGGCTCACACGTTCTTTTAAAACATCAGGCGGGCAAAAAATTTCCAAAAGACGTTATCGAACGCGCGGCAGAACTTGCTGCCTATTATTCAAAGCGCAAGAATGAATCCTTGTGTCCTGTAGTGGTGACTCCCAAAAAATTTGTTCGAAAGCGCAAAGGTGACCCACCGGGTGTGGTCGTTGTTGAAAGGGAAGACGTTTTGATGGTGCACCCGATGAAATGGTAAGTAGTAAGTGGTAAGTGGTAAGTAGTAAGTGGTACCAGAGCCTACTACTTACTACTTACTACTTACTTCTTACTTCTTACGCCTTAACTAACGATTAACCGAAGAAGACTACTTAACTACATTAATCTTCAGCGTATTCGTCCTCGCTCTCTCATGAATCGGCATGCTGGCCAGAATAATAATTATGTCGCCGCTTTTTACATGGCCATCACGCTTTAACGTAGATTCAACATCGGAGATGGTTTCGTCAGTCGAATTTGTTTTATCATAATAATAGCCCTGTGAGCCCCATACCAGGTTGATTTTGTTGAGCAGGGAGGCATTTGATGTAAATACAAAAATATTTGCATTTGGTCTGTAAGCAGACGACTGGAATGCTGTATAGCCCGATTGGCTCATTCCGACAATCGCCTTCGCACCGACATCCTTTGCCAGTTTACACGCAGCCAGCACAAAATTATCATGGATGTACTTAGGAGAATTCTTGTCAACTGGCCTGAAATGATAATAGATCTTAGGATTCTTTTCGACGGACGCTACAGTCCTTACCATGCTTCGAATAACTTCTAACGGATACTTGCCGGAAGCAGTCTCAGCCGAAAGCATCAGGGCATCGGCACCATCCATCACAGCGTTGGCCACATCATTGGTCTCAGCGCGTGTCGGACGTGGATTTTCGATCATACTCTCCATCATCTGCGTAGCTACGATTACTGGCTTTCCTGCCTTGTTACATTTTTCAACCAGCATCTTTTGCACCATTGGCACTTCTTCCATCCAGATCTCAACACCGAGATCGCCCCTTGCAACCATCACGCCATCCGTTTCAGCGATGATCTCATCTATATTGCTCAGCGCTTCCGGTTTTTCAATCTTGGCAACGATGCGTGCTGGCGATTTGTGAGAATCGATGATTGCTCTCATTGATTGTATATCGAAAGCCTTTCGAACGAACGATAAAGCGATCCAGTCCACATCGTTCTTTATCCCAAATTCCAGGTCTTTCAGGTCCTTTTCAGTTAGTGAAGGCGCCGACACTTTGGTAAATGGAAGATTGATTCCCTTCCTTGACTTCAGCAAGCCGCCGTACACTACTTCAGTGAGAACATCCTCAGTTCTTACTTCTTTTACCTTAAGCTCAATTTTTCCGTCGTCGATGAGGATCATATCTCCGACTTTTACATCCTTCGGTAAATTCTTATAAGATGTACTAACGGTCTGGCTATTGCCGAGAACCTCTTTTGTAGTAATCACAAGGTCCTGGCCGCGTTTAATCTCGACATTAGGTTCCATTTCATTGACCCTGATCTTCGGTCCCTGAAGGTCCTGGAGCAAGCATACTTTGCTGCCTAATTCAGCGTTTAGCTCCCGTACGTACTTGATTACTTTTAGATGGTCCTCGTGAGTACCGTGCGAAAAATTCAACCTAAAAACATCCACTCCTTCCTTGATCAGCGCGCGAAGCATTTCCTTTGAGTTGGAAGCAGGGCCGACTGTGGCAACAATCTTTGTTTTGTTGAATGATACTTTTTCTAGCATAAAGGTTTAAGGTAATTGGTCAACGAAGAACTTCAGCATGATCAATCAAAAAATAAAGTTTGATTTTGACTTCAGGCCCTCCAGCGGGATGGAGGCTACTAGTTGCACATCTTTGATAGATTTGATCTTGCGCATCAAATGCTGATGCCAATTCGGTTCTTCCATAGCGGCCAAAATTATAAAATCATAGTGAGGAAATTCAGGGATTAGAAAATACTTTCCACTTTCCTGCTCTGACGGCTTATTTTTGAAGAGTTTCAATCGATTGAGTTGTGTTTCATAAGCGTAAAAAGAAAAACCCTTTTCTTCAGTATTCTTAAAACCTACTACCAAATCCGGCTGTTTTACGAGTTGTATGCCTAATGCCTGATTAATTTCCCATGCCAGTTTATATCCACGGGCTGATGAAAGGAGTCCCAGAAGCTCAAAATCAAAATCATAATCGATGACAAGCTTTCTTTTTTTCATGCAAATAATAGCGTCCGGAGGAAGTTTTCACTCGTTTGAGCAAGATCAAAAAAGTTTGACAATATTGTGGCAAATCTCTTTATTTGCACAGATTTTTAAATAATTAAACCGAAAAAACATGTCTGAAATTGCAACAAAGGTAAAACAGATCATCATCGAGAAACTTGGTGTTGAGGAATCTGAAGTTACTCCGGAAGCGAGCTTTACCAATGATCTTGGTGCAGACTCTCTTGACACCGTCGAACTTATTATGGAGTTCGAAAAAGAATTCAATATCTCGATCCCAGACGATCAGGCTGAAAATATCTCAACAGTAGGCCAGGCAATTTCATACCTGGAGCAAAACGTAAAGAAATAATTGATCTCTTTCGCTTTTTTACCACACCCCTTTAGACATGACATTAAAACGAGTAGTCGTTACAGGACTTGGTGCACTCACTCCCATCGGAAATACCCTGCCAGCTTACTGGGAGGGGCTGAAATCCGGGAAGAGTGGTGCAGCGCCTATTACCCGTTTTGATGCTTCTCTTTACAAAACAAAATTTGCTTGTGAAGTTAAGGACTTCGACATAGGTAATCACATGGACCGCAAGGAAGCCCGTAAAATGGATCCCTTTGCGCAGTTTGCAATGGTTGCCGTTGATGAAGCCATAAAAGATTCCAACGTTAGTATAGAACAACTGAACCCAGACCGCGTCGGTGTGATCTGGGGATCAGGTATCGGGGGTTTATTAACCTTCCAGGAAGAAGTGAAGGCCTACGCAAAGGGCGATGGCACTCCACGATTCAATCCCTTTTTCATTCCAAAAATGATCCCTGACCTGAGCGCAGGGCATATTTCGATTAAATACGGATTTCGGGGACCAAACTTTGTAACGGTCTCAGCATGCGCATCTTCTACCAACGCTATCTACGACGCTTTTACATTCCTCAGGTTGGGTAAGGCGGATATGATAGTCTCAGGAGGCTCGGAAGCTGCGATATGTGAAGCAGGCGTAGGCGGATTTAATGCAATGCGCGCACTGTCAGAACGAAACGATTCACCGGAGACTGCCTCCCGTCCTTATGACCAGGATCGTGATGGCTTTGTATTGGGTGAGGGTGCAGGCGCTTTGATCCTCGAGGAATTTGAGCACGCCAAAAAACGTGGCGCAAAAATATATGGTGAAATATTGGGTGGTGGTATGACAGCTGATGCCTATCATATAACCGCTCCACATCCCGAAGGCGCAGGGATAACCCGCGTAATGCACAATGCTCTTGAAGAGGCTGGCGTAAGTCCAGATTCAGTAGACTATATCAACACCCATGGTACATCCACGCCTTTAGGAGATATTGGCGAGATAAGGGCAATTCAAAAGGTATTCGGGGATCATGCTTATGAGATGAATATCAGTTCCACCAAGTCGATGACCGGGCACTTGCTCGGCGCAGCAGGTGCTATTGAAAGCATTGCCTGTCTGCTCGCTATTAATCAATCCATCATCCCGCCAACCATCAATCATTTTACTGATGATCCCGGACTTGATTCGCGACTGAACTTGACTTTTAACCAAGCACAGCAGCGCAATGTAGACGTGGCGTTGAGTAACACTTTTGGCTTCGGAGGTCACAACTTCTCGATAATTTTCAAAAAGCATGAAGCCTAGCTGTCGGCTTAACGAGAGAAAAAATTTTAATAAGGAGAATTGCTAAATTAGCTCCATATTTTCAACGATTTAACGCTTGGTTTGGAAGATTCTTAAGATCCCGAAGGGAAAGTCGAAGACGGACAAACAGACTGATAAGCAACTATTGTCTGCGATTCATAACATCGCCGGGTTCACTCCCTCTAATCTGGAATTGTATCGGTTGGCAACAGTTCACAGCTCGATAGCCAAAGAAAATGTCGCGTCCGGATTTAAGGAATCTAACGAACGTCTTGAATATCTCGGAGATGCAATTCTGGGCGCTGCGGTCGCCGACTTCCTGTTCAAGAAGTTTCCATTTAAGTCAGAAGGTTTTCTTACGGAAGTTCGCTCGCGCCTTGTTAATCGCGAATCCCTGAATCTTCTGGCAAGAAAAATTGGCGTTGCCAACATCGTACAATACGATCAGAAGAACGCGCACCTGCAACAGGTCATCCTGGGCAATACCCTGGAGGCTATTGTCGGAGCCATCTACCTGGACAAGGGGTACCTGCGCACCAAGAAATTTGTGATCGATAAATTGATCATTCCAAATTATGATCTTGATGACCTTGTCAATTCAAATTCGAATTTCAAAAGCAAGGTTATCGAGTGGGCTCAACGTGAAGGAAAGGAAGTGCGCTTCGAAATCATCAACGTGAAAAAAGGACGCAATCACAAGGAATTCACTGCCCAGGTCCTGGTAGATAAAGAGACCAAGGGTACAGGATACGGTAATAGTAAAAAGAAGGCTGAACAAGACGCTGCATATAAGGCATGCGAGGTGCTGGACTTGATAGATAAGATCTAAGCTATCAGCTGACAGCTTATACGTGTTCCGTTAGGGATGATATATTTGATAGATGAATGAAATAGTAAAAGGTGGTCTAACACGATAGCAGGTAGCTGTCGGATGACGCCTGACAGCTGACAGCTTAAAAGAATGAAACTACTCATTGGTGGTGCAACTGTAAATCAGATTCCATTTGACTGGTCAAACAACACCAGCAATATTATCGCTGCCATTCAGGAGGCCAGGACCCGGCAAATAAAAATTCTTTGCTTGCCAGAATTATGTATCACAGGATATGGATGCGAGGACCTATTTCTTAGCGAATGGCTTCCAGAACGAGCATGGGAGGAACTGTTGAAAATCAGAAAGTTTTGCAGCGGAATTACTGTTAGTGTCGGTCTCCCATTGCGTATCGGAAGGACGGTCTACAATGGTGCGTGTGTTATCAGCAATGAAAAGATTTTAGGAATTACGTTGAAACAATTTCTCGCACGAGATGGCGTACACTATGAACCCCGTTGGTTTGATCCCTGGATGGGGGGACAAACACTGGAGATCAACCGAGTTGATGAGAAAATAACTGTTGGTGATTTAGTTTATGATGTAGAGGGTATTCGTTTCGGATTTGAGATCTGCGAGGATGGATGGCGTAACGAAGACAGGCCAGGTCACAGCCTTGCTAAGCGAGGTGTGCAGTTGATCCTTAACCCCAGCGCCAGCCATTTTGCTATGGTGAAAAGTCTGTTGAGGGAAAAGCAGGTGGTCCTCGACGGTTCAGGAATGTTCAATTGCGCTTATGTCTTTGCTAACCTATTGGGCAACGAAGCAGGCCGGATGATTTATGACGGGGATATTATTATCGGGCAAAATGGAAAACTGATTGCGGTTAATAACAGATTTTCTTTTAAACCATTTAATGTGCTGGCGGCTGAAGTGGATTTTGAAGACCCCTTGCGAACTCTTGAAATAGCATCTACCGACAACAAGGAACAAAACGAAGATCTGGCGGAAGCAATAACGCTTGGGCTATACGATTATCTCAGGAAAAGCAAAGCTAAGGGCTTTGTATTGTCGTTGAGCGGTGGCGCGGATTCCTCTATGTGTGCGATAGTGGTTGCGGAAATGATCAAAAGGGCATGGAGAGAACTGGGAGCCGAGGCATTTTGTAAAAGCATCCGGATTCCGCAATGTGACTCCTGGAAATCGGCTGTGGGTCTTTTGCTCTCATGCGCTTACCAGGGAACGGAAAATTCGTCACAGACCACATTTGATGCAGCAAAACTTTTGGCAGAATCTATCGGCGCTGAATTTCATCATTGGAAAATTGATGAAGAGGTTGCAGCATATACTTCTAAAATTGAAAATGCTATTGGAAGAAAACTGACGTGGGTAGCTGACGATATAGCGCTTCAAAATATCCAGGCCCGGACTCGGTCGCCCATCATATGGATGCTTGCGAACGTAAAGCAGGCCGTCTTATTAACAACATCAAACAGAAGTGAAGGAGATCTTGGATACGCCACGATGGATGGAGACACAAGCGGCAGTTTTGCGCCGATCGCTGGATTGAGTAAACCGTTTATCATACAATGGTTACGGTGGGCAGAAAAGGCATTAGATCATCCAGGCTTGTCTTTGGTGAACAACCTGCAGCCTACTGCTGAACTTCGTCCTTTGGAAAAACAGCAGACTGACGAACAGGATTTGATGCCCTATTCAATTTTGGTAGAAATCGAACAGCACGCCATCTACTATCGCAAATCACCCGTCGCAGTATATGAGTCAATGAAGGATAACTATGAATCTTCCGCCCTAAAAACATACATCGCTAAATTTTTTCGATTGTGGTCTGCAAACCAGTGGAAAAGAGAGCGGTTCGCTCCATCCCTGCACCTGGACGATTTAAATGTGGATCCCAGAAGCTGGTGCCGATTCCCTATTCTTTCCTCTGGATTTCTTGAAGAAATAAGTATGTTGGAGAATGCCTAACAGAGCCAATTATCCGGCACAGCCAGGAACGCGATCTCTGATGATATGAATTAACAGATTATATTTGCCCACTATGTCGATGCTTAATTACATTATTTGGAACGGTAGTCCGGAGATATTTTCCTACGGCAGCTTTTCACTTCGTTGGTACGGGTTGTTTTTCGCGCTGGGATTTCTCATCAGCCAACAGTTTATGTATCATTTTTATAAAAAAGAAGGCAAGGCGGAAAATGACGTTGACACGTTAACAATTTACATGGTAGTCGCTACCATTCTCGGAGCGCGACTTGGGCACGTAATATTTTATCAACCGGAGATCATTACGGAAAATCCATTAAGTATTTTTCTTCCTTTTGAATTCAGTCCATTTCGTTTTACAGGCTTGCAAGGTCTTGCAAGCCATGGAGCCGCTATAGGAATTCTTTTTGCATTATGGTTGTACAGCCGAAAGAAAAAGCCTGGGCAAACGTTCTTACAAGTGGTCGATCGAATTGTAATTGTAGTTGCGCTTACAGGAGCATTAATTCGTCTGGGGAATTATTTCAACTCAGAAATTATTGGATTGCCTACCACCAAGCCGTGGGGTGTGGTCTTTGTAAATAAGTTTCCTGAGACAATCACCGATCCCCGCGTTGATCGCGATGGAATTGTGGAGTCCGTAATCATCAAGCCAAATGATTCCATCCCAAGAATTGAATCTCCCAATGTGCCGCTCAATATCTATTTGTTTTTTAAGAAAGGCGTAACGGGCGAGCAAGCACGAAGCTTTACTGATATTACAGCGCGAAATGTACTCGGTAACAACCTGACGGAATATTTTGCCAGCAATCAGGGCAATACAACATCAGGAGTGCAATTGCTGAATGATGGAAAACTCGGTTCAAGGATCAGCACATACGGAATCGCGAGACATCCGGCTCAACTCTATGAGTCGATTTCATGCGTTATCCTGTTTTTGTTTCTGTTCTGGATCTGGTCGGGATATAGGGAGAATTTGCCGCCGGGGCGTTTATTGGGGATATTTCTTATTTGGTGCTTTGGCCTGCGTTTTTTCTTTGAGTTCATAAAGGAAAATCAGGAGGCATTTGAAGAAGGTATGCTATTGAATATGGGCCAGATTCTCAGTATCCCTTTAGTGATTGCCGGAATAATTATTGTTATTCTATCCTACCGTCAACAGAATATAGCTACTGGTGAAATGAAGAAATAGATTCTTAACGTTACGGGTGGTGGCAATCGAAGCGGAACAAGATGCGGGCCTTAATCTTATGTATCGTACTATCAATACAAACTTGTGGGCTTTACGCACAACAAGAGCGAACAACCGTGCCCGATACGATCAGCACTTCACCCATCAACCAAAGACCTGATACAGTCGCATCGTTCATCCGGATCAACCGGATTTTTATAGTAGGAAACAGGATCACTCGCGATCAAATTGTTCTGCGCGAATTAACGCTCAGGCAAGGCGACATTATATACAGCCTCGATTTACCCGGCATTCTTGAAACCGATAAAAAGAAGCTGATCAACACACGACTTTTTAACACTGTCGAGATTCGTCCGCTCGAATTGCAACAGGGCTTCGTAGATCTCCTCATTGATCTGAATGAGCGCTGGTATACGTTTCCCGCACCAATTTTTGAATTGTCAGATCGCAATTTCAATGAATGGTGGCAAACTTACGATCATGATTTCAGTCGAGTCAACTTCGGATTGCGCCTATATCAATTCAACATGCGTGGGAGAAACGAAACGTTGCGCCTCACTGCGCAATTTGGTTTTCAACGTCGATTTGAATTATCATATAGATTCCCATACATCGACAAAAAACAAAAGCATGGACTGATCATAGATGCCGACTTTACAGAGACTAAAAACCTTGCTTACCGGACCGTTGATCACAGATTAGAATTCCTGAAAGACGACGACATTCTACGGACCACACGAGGAGGAGGAATTACCTATACCTATAGAAATTCATTCTACGTGTCACATGCACTGAAGGCCGAGTATCGCAGCAATCATGTCAACGACACGATAACGCTTTTAAATCCAGACTATCTTGCAAATGACAAGAACAGTCAGCGCTATGGAATCATTTCCTATCAATTTATCTCAGATCGGCGAGATTATGTGGGATATCCTTTGCGCGGACACTATTTTACTTTAATCGCAGCAAGAAGTGGCATCGCAGAAAAAGACGATCTGAAAAAATGGGAAGCAAGCGTATCGTACGCTAAATTCTTTGACTTGAAAAACGATTTCTTTTTAGCGAACAATATAATCGGATATATCAGCTCACCGGATGATGTACCATATAGCAACTATGGGGCTATGGGATATAGGCGACAGTTTACCCGCGGGTACGAAATCTATCTCATAGAAGGCTTAGCCTATGCGTTGAACAAGATGACGGTAAAAAAACGGGTGTTCCATCGCACCTATCACTGGGCAATGATGCCTATTCCGCAGTTTCGTCATATTCCCGTTTCGATCTTCATTAAAACGTACGCTGACCTCGGATATGTACGGGGATATCCTGACTATACTATTAGCAACCGACTGTCAGACAAATTATTGAGCAGTGCTGGAGGAGGTATCGATATTGTCGCTTCTTATGACACTGTGTTTCGATTTGAATACACATTTAATGGCGAGGGCGAAAACGGATTCTTCTTCCATGTCAGGAAAGAATTTTGATTAATTCTGCCTACGCTCTTGATTTTTGATTTTCGTTTGCCTTATTTAAAAATCAATTAAAAGATTAACCCGTTGTGTATTATTTGTTAGCCGTTGGCATAACACTGTTATGCCTTTCAGTTTCTTTTGCCCAATCCTCGTCTATTCTGATGGGTGCGCGATCTTCGGCATTGGGCAACGCGTCAGCCTGTCTCAGAGATGAATGGTCACTGTTCAATAACGTTGCTGGCCTGGCGACAATTGAAAGAACTGTAGCATCATTTAGTTATGATACCCAACCCGGCTTTGCATCCTTCAATAGGATGGCAGGGGTATACGCGATGCCGATCAAGCCAGGCGTCGCTGGTATGGGAGTATTTCGATTTGGGGATGACCTCTACAGTGAACAAATAATCAGCGCTGGATTCTCCAATACGTTTGGGTTGGCATCGTTGGGCATAAAAGCAAACTACATCCAATACAAGGCGTCCGGCTTTGGAACGAAGGGTGTATTTAGCATCAGCTTTGGCGGAATAGCAAAACTTGCAGAGAAAATATTGGTCGGAGCTTATGTAAGCAATATCAATCAGCCGGACATATCAAAAACTGAAAGCGAAAAACTTCCTACTTATTTAGTTCTTGGAATTGGAGCTCAGATTACCACTCAAACATTTCTTACAAGTGAGTTAGAAAAAGATCTCGATAATCGAGTTCGGTGGAAGTCGGGTATAGAGTACAAACCATTTAAAAAATTTATTGCCAGGACAGGTTTTACTTTAAATCCTACCACCCTTTCGTTTGGATTTGGCTTCCATCCCACCAAGTTTTCCCTTAATTACGGATACCAACATAACTTCGTGATTGGTTCACGTCACCAGGCGACCATTGCATACTTTTTCGGCCGAGTCCAGTGAACTTTCTAACTGTCATATTATTGATTTTCATTGTTACATCGCTTGGTGCACAGGAGTTTCCCAGGGAAGAAGGAGATATCAGCGAGGTGGCCGATGAACTGTTCGGGCTACCCGATGCTGATCTAAACTACGAAGAGCTTTATGAAAATCTTCAACAACTGTTCGCCGTTCCTCTTAACATCAATAGCGCTACCCTTGAAGAGATCCGTTTTATGAGGATACTTTCCGAAGCTCAGGTCGATCGACTTATTCAGTACAGGACGGATAATGGTCCGTTGATTTCCGTGTACGAACTTCAAGCTATTCCTGACTTTGACCTTGCAACGATTTACAAGATCGTACCATTTGTTACGGTCACCGATCCAGGCCAGGCGATAAACCTTTCGCTGTTAAAACGCATCAAGACAGAAAGCCAAAACTATTTTCTGTTCCGCTATGAACGCACCCTACAATCTAAACATGGATTTACCGATAAACCGGAACAAGATTCACGCTTTAAAGGATCACCGGACAAATTATTTATGCGCTTTCGGACGAGTAGACCTGGTGACTTCAGTTTAGGATTTACAGCCGAAAAAGATCCTGGCGAGCAAATTCGTTGGGCGCCAGCCTCCAGGTATTATGGCGCCGATTATCTCTCAGGTCATATTCAGATACAAAATAAAGGGGTGTTACAGAATTTTATCATTGGTGACTTTCAGGGACAATTCGGCCAGGGTATCATGATCGGTGGAATGTTTGGATCGGGCAAGGGAAGCGAGACCATTGCTGCAGTCAGGCGAAGCAATGTCGGATTACTTCCATACACCTCCGTCAATGAAGCCGGTACAATGCGCGGCATCGGTGCGACTGTTCGCGCAACTGACCAAATATCTGTTACCGGATTTTTTTCCAGCATTCGTAAAGATGCATCGTTTGGAAATTCAGATGAGGAAGAAATAATTTCTTCTTTTCAACTTTCCGGCCTTCATCGCAATAATAAGGAACTTGCCAATCGAAAATCCAGCGCAGAAAGAAATTTTGGTGCTGTTGTTCAATTCAATCACGACAAACTTGACGCAGGTATCATGTTCAATCGCATCGACTTCCATCGCCCGGTTCATCGCAAGCCGTCACCTTATAATCAATTTGCCTTTTCGGGAAAGACAAATCAAAACGTCGGCATCTATGCAAACTATACCCTCGGAAACATCTCGATTTTCAGCGAGTTTGTCCGTTCATTCAATGGCGGCTTTGGGACAACGACCGGGATACTGGCGACTGTAGCGCCGAGATTAGATGCCGCTGTTTTGTTCAGAAAGTATGAACGAGATTTCTATTCGTTCTATTCCAGCGGTTTTGGAGAAAGTGGCAATTCACAGAATGAAACCGGAATTTACTGGGGATGGAAATATACTTTTAACCGACGGTACGCGCTGGCTGGTTATCTTGACTACTTCAAATTCCCGTGGCTAAGATTTCGTGCATACGCACCATCAACAGGGCATGAATGGTTGTTGCGTTTTAGTTGGGACCCGAGCAGAAAGGTGAAGGTGTTTGTCCAGGCGCGAGAGGAATCGAAAGTCAGAAATGTAGATGGTGAAAATGTGAATCAGTATCAGACTTCCATTGGAGTAAAAAAAAACTATTGGATTAGCTTTGACTATTCTCCACATGCAAAGGTTCGGATAAAAAGTCGAGCTCAATTCAGCACATTTTCAATCAATAAAAATACAACTGAAGGGTTTGCATTAATGCAGGATTTGATCGCTGACTTCGGAAAACTGAAAATCACAACGCGATACGGTATTTTTGAAACCGGCGACTATGATAACCGGCAATATGTCTATGAAAATGATGTCTGGCTTGCATACTCAATGCCAGCATATGCCGGAACAGGAATACGGAAGATCCTCATAATTGAATATAAGATTAATAAACATTTTGGAGTATGGTTTCGCTATGCACACATGCGATATGAAAACCAGGATGAGATTGGTACAAGCGCCGACCGAATTGATGGAAATGTAAGGAACGATATTAAAGCCCAACTGGTTATACGGTTCTAGCGAACCTGACCTTGCCAGGCTGTCATCATTGACTGAAAGGTGGCAAATGTTTTCCAGAGATCAACTAAAAGAAGTAGGCTGAACAGGAAGAATTACTAGTCGGTGATGGATAGCTTTTACGATATAAAATGTGTACACTTAAAAGATAAACATAAATAATGCACGCATTTAATCAAATAACTCCCGAGATAGTCGTCGTGCTTTGTATAGGCGGAATCGCATTTGTGCTTATCCTTAAAGCTATCTTTAAAAGTAATAAGTAAGTTTTTTCACAAATAAGAAAGATATCGGGGATACCGCACCGACTAATTACAGTTATAATCGGTGGGCAGGTTTCAAAATTTACATATCCTGCTGTTATTTGAATTATAATAATAGCTTATGAAAAGGAATCTGTTGATCATCGCCGTTATCTTTTTGACATCGCAATTTGCCCTGGGTCAGACCACAAAAAAAGTATTGGATCTGCCGGAATTCAAGGGGATTTACGTAAACTCTAATTATACTGTTTATCTAAAACAGACCAATAAACAAGAAGTCACTGTTGAAGCATTGACAGAGATTTTCGCGGTTACTGAAATTAAAGTAGAGAATGGAATATTAATGGTGAACGTTGAGCGCAAGCCCGAAAATCCAAACAAGAGTCTGTGGCAAAAAATCGATGATATAAAGCTTAATCCAACGATGAAGCTATACGTCAGCGTAAAAAACCTGAACGATTTACAGGTGAACGGTAACGGAAAAATCATATCAGAAAATTCTATTGCGGCCGACCATATCGCATTGGGTGTTTCCGGTGCCGGTACCCTCGATGTTGACATCAAAGGAAATACAGTTAAGGCTGAATTAAGTGGAAGCGGGTCGATGACTGTAAAAGGTTATGCCACATCAATGGATGCGTTGGTAAGTGGTTCAGGTACAATTAATGGATTCAATTGTGCGCTAGAGACTGCTAAAGCGAAAGTAAGTGGTCCCGGTCTCTGCCAACTCAATGTATCTAACAATATTGAGGCGATGGTAGTGGGAAATGGCCAGGTAAAGCACAAGGGGAATACAAAATCAGCACAAAAGAAAATCTACGGTTCTGGTTCAATTGAGCGGGCGTACTAGAAAATAACGGCTGTCTTAAGCAGAATTCCTGGTCAAAAATGGCCCAAATGACCCCAAAAAGCACTAAAGTGCAACTTTTAGCTTTTAGTCAAATTTCTTATTACTTTTAAATGTTGATTGTCATTCTTTACTGAGTCCCTCTCACCCGTCATTACGAGTAGTCGTCCAGCCAAGTTTGTCAGTTGGCAAAAATTAAATTTTCTCATTTACTTATTCTACCAATGAACATTTATGTTGCCAATATCCCTTTTAAGGCATCCGAACAGGAATTGAAGGGATTATTCGAAGAGTATGGCGAAGTTTCTTCTGCCAAAATTGTTATGGACAAAGTTACGCAACGCAGTCGCGGCTTCGGATTTATTGAAATGTCGGACGAAGCGAGTGCCCGTCAAGCTATTACTAGTTTAAACGGTTTCAACTTCCTGGGAAAGACCCTGGTGGTTAACGAGGCAAGGCCAAGGACCGACGCTCCCCGCAGTGGTGGTGGTGGTTACAAGAGCGGCGGCGGTGGCGGTTTCAACCGCAGAAGCAATAGCGAATATTAATCCATCCGATATTGTACTAAAACTGCTTCTCCAAAAGCAGTTTTTTTTTGTTCATTTTTTCAGCATAACAGTTTTATATAATGACACTGAATCATGTTCAAAAAATAATATTAGGCATCCTTACTTTTATGCCTTTCATATTGTTGCCAATATTCTTTTGGCAATTGTTTCACACGGTAGGGTCAGCAATATTTCACGACAACGGATCTGATCAGGATTTCTTTTATCCAGTCTTCTCATTCGTCTTTCCCGCACTTCTCACAGCAGTTGGAGCGCTGGCATTAACAATCTTTTATATTGTTCATGTTATACTCAACAAAAAACTCGAACCTTCAGAACAAATCCTCTGGATACTACTGTTTATTTTTCTTGGAATATTAGCTTTCCCTGCGTATTGGATCGTGAGAATTTGGAATAACCCAAAAAATGCTTGATTCCGACAGATTATTTTGGTAAACTTTGTATACATCAACCAAAAAAATCTATGAGCGTAATTACCAACCTGGAACGGTGGGGTAATAGCCATCGGCCTGGATTTTTGGACATTTTCCGGTTCTTCCTGGGTGCCTTTATAACTTATAAAGGACTTTACTTCATAACACACATGCCGGAACTCGAAATGACAACGGCTGGGATAAACGTTTATTTCGCAGGTTTAACTTTAGCTCATTACGTCATATTTGCACACATCCTTGGAGGCCCATTAATTTTTGTAGGCCTCTTTACAAGAATTTGTTGTTTGATTCAATTGCCGATTCTGATTGGCGCTGTGTTCATGGTCAATGCTCCAAAAGGATTTCTTTCTCTCGGTCAACATATGGAACTGTGGTTATCTATTGTAGTTCTGATTGGCTTGATCGTATTTATGGTTTTTGGCGCTGGCCGTTTTTCTATTGACGCTATACGTAGAAGGGAAATGGACGCTGCCCGGCTTTAACCTATCTTAACCTAAACAGAGAAGGCACCTGATATTCAGGTGCCTTTTTGTTTTTATTCATATCTTAAGCCACCTATTAAGAATGAAATACGTCATCGGTATCGACATTGGCACTGGAAGCTCGAAAGCTGTTGCGGTTGAATTATCCGGCAAACCTATTCATGCCACACAAGCCTCATATCCTACATATACTCCCGAGCTAACTTATAGTGAGCAAGACCCGGAACAAATATGGAAAGCATTTATCGAGTGTATTACGACGCTGGTCGACTATATGAAAAAGTCGCCGGAGGCAATTGTTCTGAGCAGCGCCATGCACAGCGTGATTCCGGTTGACAAAAACGGTATGCCTCTGATGAATATGATCACGTGGGCTGACAATCGAAGCGCGTCAATTGCCAAACAACTTAGAAAATCACCAGAAGGAGAACGGATTTATGCTCAAAGCGGGACACCAATTCATGCAATGACTCCTGTTTGCAAATTGAAATGGTTTAAGGAAAATCGGCGAGAACTCTTTGACACAACGTATAAATTCATTTCGATAAAAGAGTTCATCTGGTTTAAACTGTTCGGACAATTTGAAGTGGATTACTCTATCGCATCGGCTACTGGTCTTTTCAATATTGCCACATTAAAATGGAGCGACTTTGCACTCGCGTGGTGCGGCGTGGGAGCAGAAAAACTTTCCTTACCGGTAGAAGTAACTTTTGCAAGAAAGCTAACGTCAGAAAGTGTCTTTACAAATATACCTAACGTTCCGTTTATTATTGGTGGAAGCGATGGTTGCATGGCAAACCTGGGCAGCTTTGCTGTAACACCTGGAGTAGCTGCATTAACCATAGGTACAAGTGGTGCCATCAGGGTGGCAAACTCCCGACCAACAGTGACGTTTGCTGCCATGACATTTAACTATTTGCTTACAAAAGATATTATTATTTCAGGCGGACCAATAAACAATGGCGGGGTTGTATTGAAATGGTATGCCGAAATGTTTCTCCGCAAGAACCTTAATACTGCCGCAGATTACAACGCAATCCTCGACGAAGTAAAGCTCATTAAGCCCGGTGCCGAAGGTCTCATATTTCTTCCTTTCATATTAGGTGAACGCGCACCAATCTGGGATAGCGAAGCGAGTGGCGTATTCTTCGGAGTTCGCAACTATCATACACAAGGTCACTTTACACGTGCTGTAATTGAAGGCATCTCGCTTGCTTTATACAGCATCGCTAATGCAATGGAATCATCAGGACTTCTTATAGAGGAAATCCATGTGAGCGGTGGATTTGTGCACTCTGAAGAATGGCTTCAGATCCTCGCTGATATTTTTAATAAGAAAATTAGTCTGATCAATGCTGAAGATGCAAGCGCTGTGGGCGCCGCTTACCTGGGTATGAAATCGCTCAACCTGATTGACGACTATTACGACCTTAAACCAAAAGCTGACGCTACCTATCTTCCGATTGAAAGCAACCATCGAATTTATAGAGAGGCATTTTCTGTTTATGAAAGCCTATGCAAAAAACTATTACCCGATATGGAAGCTGTGGCTGGTCTCCGCACCTAACCTGCGTAGAATGTTAACCCTTCTTTAATTCAATTATTGTTAGTTCCGGAGGCATTCCTATCCTACCCGGGTATCCAATACATCCAAAGCCTCGATTCACATACAGGTACTGCGTGCCCTCCTGGTACAATCCCGCCCATTGTTTGAATCGATATTTTGCCGGACTCCAGCTATAACTTCCGATGTTCACTCCCAGTTGATACCCATGTGTGTGACCTGCAAAAGTGAGATCGATATCCGGAAATTCAGGACGAATCTGTGCATCCCAATGTGTGGGATCGTGCGACAATAAAATCTTCACGGCTGCGTCTTCGGTGCCCTTATATGCTTCAGCAAGTTTGCCATATTTTGGAAAACGCAACGGAGGGCCTATACCCCAATTTTCAACTCCGATAATCGCAATTTTATCGCCGCCTAAGGTCAGCATCCTGTTTTCATTCATCAGCAATTGATAACCCATTTGCTGGTGTGCCACCCTCATTTCATCAAAATTCTTTTTCTTCAATTCAGCGTTGGGCCATTCCCTGTAATTGCCGTAGTCGTGGTTACCTGTGACGGAGAAAACGCCAAAGTCAGCTTCCAGTTTATCAAAAACATTTATATACTCATTCACCTCGCGCGTCTCTACATTCACGAGGTCGCCGGTAAAAAAGATGACATCGGGTTTCTCGCGCATCAGCAAATCTACACCACCGCGAATTGCAGGCTTATCAAAAAGTGAACCGGCATGGATATCCGACACCTGTCCTATCTGCAAGCCATCGAAAGAGCTCGGCAAATTGGGGAGATACAGCACCTTTCTACGTACCTGGAAGTTGTGAGCGCCGGAGATAATTCCAAACGAAAGTGGGACCATTGGCAAACTCCATGAAAAGATCGCTGCCCGCGCAAAAAACTCCGATCTCGAAATCTTTGTGGGGTTATCTTCTATTGGGGCTTCACGAATTCTCTTAAAATACCGTTTTGTAAAATGCACTCCACGCCTGAAATCATCAGCCAGCAGCACTAGAATGAGAAACAATTTGGAGAAGTACAGAATGCCCAGAAAAATAATGATCCATTGCTTAAGCTTTTCATCTGGTATGCCTACCGTATTGATCCATACCAGGATTACGATAGTAAATGCGGTTATGGCCCAATATATCCCTCTTACGAGGTGCTTCAGCAATAAATGGAAACGGGTACTGGCGATGCGTATGGCCTGATACGCGTAAATATCGATCAGGATAATAAGAATCAGGCCTAGCAGGGCTGTTTGAATTCGGTACGCGGCTCCGTCGCTCATCTCACAAAGCTAAGCATTAGCCGAGTAAGAAAGTTCAGGCGCGCTTCAGTTCCAGTATTGTAATTTCGGGAGGCATGCCTATCCGGCCGGGATATCCGATATAACCAAACCCACGATTTACGTAAAGATATTGGGGGCCTTCCTGATATAACCCGGCCCATTGTTTATACGCGTACTGAGATGGACTCCACTTGAATCCTCCTAACTCAACACCAAATTGGAAACCATGGGTATGACCGGAGAACATCACATCAACGTCTGGAAATTGTGGCCTTACCTGTGCATCCCAATGGCTCGGATCGTGTGACAATAATAGTTTTACTGCTGCCTCGTCTGTTCCCTTATATGCATCATCCAGTTTACCATATTTTGTGAACCCTCTACCACCCCAGTTTTCAACTCCCATGATGGAAACTTTCTCACCATTTTGCTCTAAAGTACGATTGTCGTTCATCAACAAATCGAAGCCCAGAAGGCGATGGGCTTCAATAAAATCCCTGAAGTTTTTCCTTTTCGCAGCAGCGCTCGCCCAACGATGATAGTCACCATAGTCGTGGTTTCCGGTGACCGAAAATACCCCTAACGGAGCCTTCAGTTTATTAAAAACATCAATGTACTCCTTCACTTCTGCAGCCTCGTTATTTACAAGATCTCCGGTAAAAAAAATCAGGTCAGGCTTTTGATTGAGCACCATTTCCACGCCTCCACGAACAGCACGTTTATTAAAAAAACTTCCCGAGTGTATATCGGATAGATGTGCGATCGTAATTCCATCAAAAGACCTTGGAAGGTTGGGAAGTTTGACAACCTGGCGCCTAATGCGATAATCGTGAGCACCGGAAATTACTCCATAGGTCATCGCCCCAAAAGGTACAGCGGCAGCAATGAGTGCTGTCTTCGATAAAAACTCGGAACGTGTGATACCTTCTCCAGGAATTTTTTCATGCGTACCACTTTGAAAAAATTGCGCCACCCATTTAACCCCGCGAGTTATGTCGTCGATGAACAGAATGACTACGGAAAATATTTTGGAAAAATAGACAGCAACCAGGCCCGTGAGAACCCAATTTCTAAAACCTGGACTGTACTTGTATGGATCCCCGAACGTCCACCATAACAACGCTAACACCGATAGCACCGTGGGCAGCCAGAAGCCGTACTGAAAAATATTCTTCCACTGGACTGACCAGTTTTTTGATACAGTAACTACCGCCTGGAATACATAGTAGTCTATCACCAGGAACAAGGTTACAAATATGATCAATGTCATAAGTCTTGGTTTCATAAAAGAAAAGTCGTCTT
>JAEZBX010000274.1 GCA_023412765.1 Bacteroidota bacterium | reverse complement strand
CTGATGATGATCGTTTCTCCTGGATTCAGGATAACTACCAGGATTTGTTGAATTCTCTGCAGGGGATTAGCAAAGAAGCTGGGTTTGAATATGTGTTATACAAAGAAGACAACAGCAACAACGTACTAGCACAAATTCTTTATGTAAAGCCTTCGTCTCCAGCGGAAGAGGCCGAACTGAAGCGCGGTGACGCGATCACACATGTCAATGGGCAGCAGTTGAACACATCAAATTATCAAACCGTATTGGCTAACCTTGCAACTAGTAATTACTCAGTAACGTACAAACCTCTGCTGGTAGAGAACGAAGAGTTTGGTGACCCGAAAACTGTTAACCTTACAACGATAGTGTATACTGAGAATCCGAATTATTTGTCCAAGGTTATCGAATTGAACGGAAAGAAGATCGGATATTATGTCTACAATTTCTTTGCAAGCGGGACGGATAATCAAACTGGTGTTTATGACGCAGAGATGGACAACATCTTTGAGGGATTCAAAGCAAAAGGAATAACTGATCTCATCCTGGATCTGCGGTTCAACAGCGGTGGTTCAGAAGTGTCCGCTAACAACCTGGCAAGTCTTATTGCACCGGACCCCGGAAACAAATTGTTTTTCAGGAGGGAATATAATCCAAGAGTTGAAGATGAGATTCTCTCAGACCCGAATGCAGGAGCTTCTTTCCTGCAAAGCCGACTTCATGAGAAGACGCAGAACATTGGAAATCAACTCTCAGGTCGAGTTTATATTTTAACCGGATCGCGTACGGCGTCGGCAAGCGAGTTGATCATCAATGGACTCAATCCTTACCTGGACGTATTTCTCATTGGCGACGTAACCTATGGAAAAAATGTCGGTTCAATTTCGCTGTACGATGATGATGATCCAAGAAACACCTGGGGCATGCAGCCAATTGTTGTGAAGGTTTACAACAGTCTCAACCAATCGGATTATAGCAATGGATTTATTCCAGACATTGAAAATAAAGATAACAAGCTCTTCATCTATCCACTGGGCGACACTCGCGAAGAGTTATTAAGCCAGGCTCTGGAACAAATTACTGGCGTGCCAACCACGGGTCGTAAGGCGTTCCGTGGTGAGCCAGCAGAAGTTATTGGACACTCGCTGGATGCGAAGAAGAGGAGTTTTACGTTGACTGTCGACGACCCGCGACTTCGGTGAAATTGTTTTAAGGTTTAAAGTTTAAGGTTTAAAGTTTAAGGTTTCGCTCGAGGATGATGCCTACGAACTTCGCTCAAGCGTCCCGATAGTTATCGTGATCGATGTTCGATATTCCTTGTTCGTACCGATAGCTATCGGTATTCGATATTTGTCTGGTTAAAATTTACGGGTCAGATCTCCCCAAGTCCTACAATATATTAGGCTCAGGCAACTTTGAACCTTAAACCTTGAACTTTCAACCCTACTCGTACCTCAACGAATCCACCGGATTACTGCGCGCGGAGCGAACCGTATGATAGCTTATCGTTGCTAGCGCTATGGCTAGGGCAATAATACCGCCGAGCACAAATAATAGTGGGTTAATGGTTATCCGATATGCAAACCCGTCAAGCCAACGTTGTAATAACCAATAGGTGACTGGACTGGCAATTACAAATGCCAGGATTAGAAGCAGCGAAAAATTCTTTGAAAGCAAGACCGTGATTTGACTTTCGGTTGCGCCCAGGGCCTTTCGTATTCCGATCTCTTTGATCTTTTTCCTTGTTGTGATGGCTGCAAGTCCGAACAGCCCCATGCACGCTATTAGAATGGCAAGTCCGGCCATGATCGCGACAATGGAACTCATTTGACGATCCGTTCGATACAGCTGTTCAAAATGATCGTCCAGGAACGAGTAATCAAATGGATACGATATGTGTTGCTTCCATAAATTTTCAACATAAGCAATCGCTTCGTCTACCTTTGTCCCATCAAACTTGACCGACATTTCATCATAACCCCATTCGGGATGCACGGACATTTGCAGCGTATTGACTTTATAATGTAAAGAATTGAAATTAAAATCCTTCGCAACCCCGATAATGGTACCCAACGAATCATTATGATACCCACCGAGCCCTGCTTTTGTTCCAATTACGTCCTTTATCCCCAGTTCGTTGGCAAATGATTCGTTTATGATGAATGCCATCGCCCTATCGCTGAGAACATCTTTCGAAAATTTTCTTCCCTCCTTCAGCTTAATATCGTACACATCGAGATATTCATAGTCGACATTCACGTTTGAGGGTGTAATCGAAAACACTCCCGTATCGCCTTTAACCTTAAAAGTGCCTTGATGAAAATTTTCACCGAGACGCTGACCGCTAGCGGTGACCCCTAGGATCATCGGACTTCTTTTGAGCTCTGTTCGAAGTACTTCAAATTTTTGGTTGGCCTCCCGATTCATATCTACCAGCATAATTTGGTCCTTGTTGAAGCCCAAATCTTTGTCTTGCATGTAGCCCAACTGTTGTACCACTATTAGGGTACTGATAATCATTGCCACCGCTAAACCAAACTGTATCACAACCATGCTGCTCCTGAATATTGAACGACCACCGCTATGGCCTCCGCCTTTAAGCACCCGCGACATATTGAAAGAAGTCATGTAAAACGCGGGATAGATACCCGTAATCATGCCGAGACCAGTCGTGACTGCCAAAAGATATAGTATGTTGAGTGGATCGACTATCATCATATTCAAAGATAGGTGACGGTCCAATGCAAGATTGATCAAAGGAATAAACAGCAAGCTGAGAAGCACGGAAAGAATCAAAGCAAAAAAGGCAAGTAGGCAGGATTCAAAAATGAATTGCAGGAACAGTTGCACTTTCCCCGCCCCGACAATCTTCCTCACGCCAATCTCCTTCCATCTGTGCGATGCCCTGGCGGTCGTAAGATTCATAAAGTTCAATCCGGCGATGATCAGAATGAATATCCCAATGATAGAAAAGATTCCCAGATATTCACCATTAAACTTTCTATAGTTGTTGTAGTCGTGTTCAATATCCGTCGACGCCAGGTGAACATCTTTCAGTTGTTGCAGATACAAAACGTAAAACTTATTGATGTCCGGGTTATCCATGTGGCGACTCATGAACGCAGGAAATTTCGCTTCAAGTGCCTTGATATCAGCATTCGCATGGAGCACCAGATAAGTATTGAGAAAATTACTGCCCCACCGATCATTAAAACGATTATCCTCTGCAACAATAGTATTCATCGAAGCCAACGCATCAAATTTCATATGAGAATTTTCCGGCACCTTCTTTAAAATACCCGTCACTTTATACTCCTTATCGCGAAAGTTGAGCGTGTTCCCCATCGCTTCATCAAGGTTTGAAAAAAACTTCAGCGCTGTTTCGTCGGTAATCATGATACTATATGGTTCGTCCAGCGCCGTTGTTCTGTCACCGACAATAACTTCAAAATCAAAAATCTCAAGGAATGTACTATCAACGGTCGCGACATTTGGCAACAAAAAACGTTTATCTTCCTTGGCAACCAATTGTTTTGGTCTGCACATAAAGCGACTGTAGGTGACCACTTCCGGAAATTCTCTCTGCATAGCAGGTGCCATGCCCGGCATAGACAGCGCTACCTTTTGAAGATTTGTACCGGGAAAATTTTGGATTTCGTCCAGTCGATATATGTTTTTTCCTTTAGAATGGAACGCATCGAAACTTCGTTCATCCTGGATGAAGAGGTAGATAACCAGGCATGCAGCGAGTCCAATGGCGAGGCTACTGATATTGATAAATGCATACAACGGACTTTGCGCTATGTTTCGCAGCGCAATCCTCAGGTAATTTTTGACCATGACTATTGGGATTTGACAGAAAAGATACCTGAAAATTTTGAGAAGGTTACTGATTAGTTATTCGTTAATAGTTATTAGTTAATAGTTCGCTCGAAGACAGTTTGTAGGAACTTGGATCGAGCGAAACTTCGATATTCGGTGTTTGCCAGAAGTTTATAGTTCAAAGTTTAAGGTTTAAAGTTTCGCTCGAGGATAATGTGTACAGACTTCGCTCGAGCGATACTTCGGTGTTCCTTGTTCGATATTCAATATTCGATATTCATTATTCCTTGTTCGTACCGATAGCTATCGGTATTCGATATTCATACGCCATTTCCTCGGCTATTCCTTTCAATTTTTCAAGAGCCTTTGGCCATGATTTAAGGAAGTAGTAAAGTGATAAGCAAAACGCATGTGCGTCGCATAACGCAAGGAGAAGGCTTTTTCCGTCAGGTTCAATGGTCGGGCAGGAACGATATGAACGTGCGAGGGCCGATAATTCTGTTGCTGGGCGAATTTTCAGTGAACACAAATCCCCCAATTCAGGGGAGTGAAGTTAGGCCGATTTTTCTTCGCCTTTGTCCGGACTTTTTCCGTTTAAATTATGCAACTTCCCAAGAAGCCATAATTTCGTCGACCCATTAAATTACCAGCATGATCCGGAACTACTTGAAAATTGCACTGCGCAACTTTGTCCAGCAGAAGTACTATTCGCTTATAAATACGCTAGGCTTAGCACTCGGCATTGCGGCCTGCATACTTATTCTTCTTTTTGTGAAGGATGAGCTCAGCTACGAAAGTGGCTTTGCAAAACACCAGCAAATCTACAGGCTTGTCGAAGATTTCCCGATGGGCACCCACCTGTCTCAATCAGCCACTGTTCCGTTCCCCACCAAGAATACTTTGAAAAACGATTTTCCCGAAGTGACCAATGCATCATTGATTTTCAGGCCTTCAAGTTGGGGTCAATCGGCGGTGCTCAAACTGGATGACGAAGTATATTTCGAGGATGATTTCATATTTGCCGACCATGAGTTTCTTGAAATCTATGACTTCAAATTTAAGAAAGGAGATGCAGCTAAAGCACTAGTAGGTCCCAATGAACTGTTGCTAACGGAGACCGCCGCAAAAAAATATTTTGGCAATGACGATCCCATAGGAAAACGTCTCAACCTGAACAGCTTTGTTGATCTGGAGGTAATCGGTGTTATAGAAGATCTACCTCTCAACACCCATCTTCAGTTCGACATGATTGGATCGTTTGAAACCTTCAAATCATTTTTTGCAAACAATCCTACATTTTTTGATACACAGTGGACATGGGTCGCAGCCTGGATGTATTTCAC
>JAEZBX010000210.1 GCA_023412765.1 Bacteroidota bacterium | reverse complement strand
TAATAACTAATAACTAATAACTAATAACTAATAACTAATAACTAATAACTAATAACTAATAACTAATAACTAATAACTAATAACTAATAACTAATAACTAATAACTAATAACGATTAGGAAGCACATACTACTGATAGCTGATAGCTGATAGCTGTCGGCTGTTGGCTGTCAGCTATCAATTGCCTTCATTAAAATACTTATCCTCATCGTCGATTGGATCATCACCGTCCAGTGATTTCGGAATCACACCCACTTCAAGGATTTTGAACTCTGTGCGTCGATTCTTCTGCCGACCCTCTGGATTATCAGTACCATCAGGATTTGTGTTTCGCGCGATGGGTTGAGACTCACCATAGCCTTTCGCAACTATCCTGTCAGGGGCAATACCATTTTGTACAATATACCGTACCGCAGATTCAGCACGTCGGCGTGACAAGTCGAGATTGAACGCATCAGTGTCTACACTGTCGGTATGCGATCCAAGCTCAATCTTTATTTCTGGATTATCAATTAGAAGTTGTACGAGCTTGTCCAATTCCTTGGCAGCATCTTCCCGAATTTCTGCTCTGTTAAAGTTGTAGTAAATGTTCTCCAGTACAAATGTCTTGTTGATCTCGATTTTATCAAGCACGATAATAGTATCAAGCGTAATGTTGGTGATAAGATCTTTTAACGTAGAGGGGTCTACCGCTCTTCCCTTTGTCGTATAGCCCTGCCGTTTCACAAGGTATCCATCAGTCTCTCCCACCATGGTGTAATCTTCATTTTCATAGACGCGGAATAAAAACTTCCCATCATCGCCGGTAACATAATCCTGCATAATATCGCCTTTGCCATCGAGAAGATTGACTCTCGTGTTAGGTAATATTTGCAGCTTCCCATCCTTGTCTTGAGTATAAGTAATTCCCTGTAAGTAATAGTTTATCACCTTTAAGTTGGGATCTTCATTCACGAAAGTGTAGATATCGTCATCGCCTTTGCCGCCTTCCCGGTTAGAGGTAAAGAACCCACGGTCAGGGCGAAATAAAAAGATCCCGAAATCATCGCCGGAGGAATTCATAGGCTGAGACAGATTCTGAATTACGGTCTTGCCTTCAGCGCGTTTGACCACAAACAGATCAAGGCCCCCATATCCGGGATGACCATCAGAAGCGAAGTACAATTTTGCATCCTCCGCGACATATGGAAACATTTCATTCCCAGGAGTATTGATTTCAGGTCCGAGGTTTCTTACCCGCGAGAAGCGCCCGCGGGTATCCATTTGTGCAGAGTAAATATCAGTGCCCCCATAACTAATTTGGTTCCTTCCGCGCGATTTACGATTGGATGAAAAGTAGAGCGTTCTGCCATCGGGACTGAATGCCGGAGTCGAATCCCACGCACCAGGTTCGTTGATGTTGATCAAAACTGGCTCCGACCAGGCGCCGTTTCTAAATCTTGAAATATAGAGGTCGACATCATCTGAACTTTTCCTTTTTGCTGTATTGCCCTTAGCAAACACCATTGTCTTGCCGTCAGGAGAAAAAGTGATGCAACCATCGTTAATGCTCGATGAATTGATGCCTGCAGGTAGTGGCGCAACGGTAGCTATATCTACAATCGCACCACGGCTGGCAACTTTGTAAATATCTGTATATGGAGTACCGGTGGCCTCGTATATTTTATCGTTGCTTCGCGAAGAAGTGAAGTATAATTCATTGTTTAGGAAAACAGGCGAGTATTCGCTTGACGGAGTATTGATGAGCTCAAGATTTTTGACCCTGTAATAACTTTCAGTCTCATTTAATTTTTCAAGGTAAGCCAGGCCATCCATCTCGAACTTTGCTCGATCCTTAAGGGGAGTATTCGTGCTTCGTTTTATCAACTCATCCAGTTGCTGGCGGGCATCAGCATATTTGCTGTTTGCCTTAAGTGATTGAGCGTAATAGAACTGCACCGAGTCAGCATCAATCCCTTTACCTCCTGCTTTCGCATAGTAAGCTTCTGCCTCCTTTGGTCTGTTGCTAAGGCGATAGGACTCTGCGATGAAGTAATTGGCCTTCCCACTGGATTGACTCTTGCCCACAACCTTTTTATAAAGATCGATCGAATTCTGATACTTGCCGAGGACAAAAGCCTTCTGAGCTTTTCTTTCAGTGCTGCATGAAGCTAAAAATAAGCAGCAGATCAGCGTTAAACCACTCAACCTCATAGTAAAAAATTTCTAAAACTTAATAAAGCTACAAATAAGTTGTTTATCCGGCCACAGTTTGTTTTGGCAAAAAGCGTTTCAACCATGTCGTGCCGGCCGGTACCTGCCAGGAATTTCTCAGGTCTCCTTTGGAGGCAACCAGGTTGTTAAAGACCATGGTCTCGGAATTCCATTCTCCATCCAACAATTTGCTTTTCAGATCAGACACGGGTATCATGAACACTTCGTCCGCTCTCCGGAAAGCTACTTGTGTGCGATCAAAAAAATCGATACTCAAATCCGATCCTAGTTTTTTGAAAGTCCTGACAGAATCATCGATCGAGCAACCACTTGCTGAATTTACATCTTCGTCAGCAGCAAGGATTACAAACTGATCAAATTTAATATCAAAGGACGCCCGCATCGGACTGCCATGCACCAGCCAGCGTTCTGTAAACGCTCTAAGGGCGTCAGAAATTATGCTGACTTCCTCACGATTAAGTTTTCGGCTGCTCTGGTATATCCAGATTCGCGAACGATCATGTATTTCATCAAATGGTACAAACATTTTCCTGACTGTTAACTGTAAAATTTAACCTTTCATACCGGCAATAAGTTCTGCCAGATCCTTCACCTGCACATCGTTTTCCTTGTTTTTCGCTTTCACACCATCGCTCATCATGGTCATGCAAAATGGGCATGCAACGGCGATGGTACTGGCACCTGTAGCCAATGCTTCTTCGGTTCGCTCAACATTGATGTCCTTTCGACCCCGTTCAGGCTCTTTAAACATTTGAGCGCCTCCCGCACCACAGCACAATCCTTTGGACCGGGATCTTTTCATTTCCACCAAATCAGCGTCTAATGCTTCCAGTACAGAGCGGGGAGCTTCGTAAATGTTGTTAGCTCTTCCCAAAAAACAAGAATCGTGATAGGTGATTTTTTTGCCCTGAAACGATCCTCCTTCGACCTTAATTCTTCCGCTCGCCAGGAGGTCCAATAAGAAAGTTGAATGGTGCACCACATCAAAGTTTCCTCCTAATTCAGGGTATTCGTTCTTCAAGGTATTAAAGCAATGGGGACACGCCGTAACTATCTTTTTTATGCCATAGCCATTTAAAACCTGGATATTGTTCATTGCCTGCATCTGAAAAAGAAATTCGTTTCCTGCGCGTCGGGCAGGGTCGCCTGTGCACGTTTCTTCATTGCCGAGTACCGCAAACTTTATACCTGCAGCAGCGAGAATTCCGGCAAATGCCCGCGTCACGCGCTTATAGCGATCGTCAAAGGAGCCGGCGCAACCGACCCAAAAAAGTATTTCTGGAGTTTCATTTTTAGCTAACAGTTCCGCCATTGTTGGAATGGCTATCCGATCTTCTGCCATCTTACTTTTTTATTTCATTAGCCCAGTTGAAGCGGTCGTTGGGAGAAAACTTCCATGGGGCAAAGTTAGTCTCGATATTCTGAAACATTGCGTTCCAGGCAGCTGGCGAGCCTGATTCCTCCATGGCAACGAATCGTCTTAATTCCAAAATGATCTCCAGGGGATTGATCATCACAGGGCAAGCTTCAAAACAAGCATTGCAGCTGGTGCAGGCATTGATCTCTTCCTTTGTAATGTAATCGCCTAGCAGCGATTTCCCATCGTTTAATCCGTCATTTCCTTTAGCGCCAACTTCCTCCATCCTGTCGCGCGTATCCATCATTATCTTTCTTGGAGAAAGTTTTTTTCCAGTAATATTCGCGGGGCATTCTGAAGTGCAGCGACCGCACTCAGTGCACGAGTACGCCGCCAACAGGTGGTGCCACGATAGGTCATTGACATCCTTAGCGCCAAACCGTCCAGGCGCGGGGGCTGTGCTTTCACCTGACGGCGCCAGCCCAAGCATTGTTTTAACTTCATTTGTAACCACCGGCATATTTTCCATACGCCCTTTTGGTTCCAGTTTAGCAAAATACGTGTTGGGGAACGCCAAAAAGATGTGTAGATGTTTTGAATAGGTGATATAAATAGCGAAAGCAAGAATCCCAAGGATATGAAACCACCAGGCCAACCGTTCTGTCACCACAAGGGCTGACGTGTCAAAGTTGGCGAACACCGGAACGAGCATCCCGCTAAAAAATAAGGGCCCCGTATTTGTATAAGACGAAACTGATTTTTGTTGGAGCAATTGGTCTGATGCATTCATCGAGAGAATAGCCAGCATCAGCGTAATTTCGGTTATCAAAATAATGTTAGCATCCAATCTGGGCCACGCTGTCATTTCAGCGGACCAGAAGCGATTTATTTTTAGAACGTTCCTGCGTATGAGCATTATGACACAAGAGACCAAAACGGCCACGGCGAGAAATTCGAAGCCGTTCATTAGGAAATTGTAGAAGCTGCCCAGGTAAGGCGCAAAGACTCTATGCGTGCCGAAGATGCCGTCAATTATGAATTCGAGCACTTCTATGTTGATAATTAGAAATCCGGCGTAAATGAAAAAATGAAGAATTGCCGGGATAGGACGCTTAAACATCTTTTTCTGGCCAAAAGCGACAAGCAGAAGATTTCTAAGTCGTTCACCAGGCCTATCATTTATCAAGTTTTTCTGACCGAGCTTGATGGTATTCCGAATGCGCAGTACCCGTTTCCGGATCAGATAAACTGCGATCCCCAACGCGACGATAAAAAGTATTTGTTGGATCATATCTGCTGGCTAATCTCAGGGTTATTGCGCCGATGCTAAAAATAGACATTGTTCCGGACAAACCATTATTCAGCAAACCTTACGGGAACGGATAGTCCGTTGAGTAGCGAACAACATCTAAGTCCCATAGTTCTTAAGTTCTGTAAATCATGGTTCGGTTTTGCATGGAATCTAAATTTACATACTTTTGTGCCTCATTTTAAGGTGATGTAGCTCAGTTGGTAGAGCAAAGGACTGAAAATCCTTGTGTCGGGGGTTCAATTCCCTCCATCACCACCCGAAAAGCCTCCGAACGGAGGCTTTTACGTTTATAGCAGGATCAATGTGCAATTTTGATAATTTAGCGAAGAGTATTCGAGTCTCTATGTTCATTATCCAAAAATCCATCTGATGGGGTCGATTGATTTTACTGATGCACCGGCCCGGTTAATTTATGCCTATTTATCTGAGATAATCATAGGGTTTATCTTCTTCTTCATATTTCGGCACTTCGGTAATCTGTATCGTCGTTTTTTTCTGCACACCTGGTCCTATAGTTGGATGGCCTTTGCGATTTACACCGCCAGCACTGGAATTGTATTGATGTTCCTCGTCGATGAACGGTCTCTTCAAAGAACAATATTCAGCGTTATCGCTCAACTATGCTGCTTTCTGCAAATCATCTATATCCTTAGGGGCACGTATGAGTTAATCTATGACAAAGCGTTTTCACGCCGCCGCTTCAGTGTGGTGCTGCTCCTGTCGTTTGCCATTGCGTTTATCTCTATCATAGCATTCAGTCAATCCGGCGTATTCTTCCATTATTTGATAAGCTCAGGTAGCCGTGCGATTGTAACGGGTATCGGATTTTTACTTGCAGGTATCGTTGTGTTAACGAATAAGAAGTTTACGAAGGGATTTGGGCAACAACTTCTTACAACTTCTCTTATCCTGTTCAGCTTCTATCAGTTGTATAATTTTACGATCAGACTACTCAACGTATTAGGAAAAAAAACAGAAGGTCTGGAGTTGTTTGGCTTTGCAGACCTCTTGCTCGTTTCCCTAATCGGAATGGGAATGGTGATGTGGTTTTTGGAAGATGAACGCGAACGACTTAATGACGAAAACAAGGAGCTTGACAGCTTTCTCTCCAGTACCTCGCACGATCTTCGAACGCCTATAGCTTCTATTCTTGGATTAACGTATCTGGGGAGGATAGAGCTTCAGGAAGAAAAGGCGAGAACCTTTATGAATATCATTGAAGAACGAATAAAGAAACTTGATCTCATTATCAGCGATATTCTGAATTTGTCAAGAAGTAAAAAAATTGACGTCAAAATCGAAGAATTGGACTTGCGCGCATTGATTGAGGAAACGACAGCAGACATAAAGTTTAACAAGGGAGCTTCAGCCATCTTTTTGGATTACCAGGGACATCCTAGTCATATCTTTAAATCAGATTATAATCAGATTAAAATAATTCTTAACAACCTTTTGACGAACGCGGTCAAGTATCACAATCTTGATCAACCAAATCCTTTCATAAAGGTGACCTTCAAAAGAAATCGTCACGTTGTTGAAATATCGGTTGAAGACAACGGTAGGGGTATATCAAAAGAGAATGTGCCAAAAATTTTTGATATGTTTTTCAGAGCTGCAGAAGATACGGATGGTACAGGCTTGGGTCTGTACATTGTAAAGGAGGCGCTCAATAAAATCAAGGGTATTATTTTCGTTGATTCCGAACTTGGAAAGGGAAGTAAATTTCGGATTGTACTTGAGAATGCGTGAGCCGTTATTAGTTATTCGTTAATAGTTAATCCTACTTTGTCAACTTCCAATTAAGTGCTTTGAGAGAAGTATTCCTCACTTTTTGATGCACAATTTGGTACTTCGTCGCCTAGCGCAACAGTAATTGATCGTGACTTGGCTCCGCAGCCGCAT
>JAEZBX010000245.1 GCA_023412765.1 Bacteroidota bacterium | reverse complement strand
AGTGTCGTTAAAAAAGCTCTCTCACCAGTTCGCGAAAATCGATCATTTCCCCGACGAACGTCTATCAGGAAACTGAGCCCAACAAACTATAAACCGATTTAAGTCTTAACTTAATGACATGGACCACTTACCACTCACTACTTACTACAATTCCACGCATCAAAGGCTCGTCAGATAGGCAACAACATCAGCGAGCTCCAGTTCACTCATACCCAGCGATGATGCATCAGGCATTAAACTCTTTTCAGCCTTTTGTCTCGATTTGATATCTGACGTAGCAATGCTTCGAACGTTTCCCCCAACGTCTTTAATAACTACGGTTTTTTCACTATCACCGATTACAAATCCAAAGTGAGATTGACCATCCATAGTATTAATCGTCCATGCATCGTATCCAAATACTATCCCTGCCGAAGGATTAACTATCGCGTCGATCAAAGCCTCTTTATCAAATTTCTTTCCGATCTGCGAAAGTTCTGGTCCAATGTCAGCGCCAGTTTCCCCAACCTTATGGCACGCACTACATTTGCTTTTGAAAATATTTTTGCCGCTCTCACGCTCTCCTTTTAAGCTTGCAACAGTTGGAATAGCATAGTTATGTTTATTCTCCAACTGAAAATACTGTGATGCCTGAACTCTGACTGACTGATCTTCACTCGTCAACATAATCTTTCCAACCTCATCATAAAGCTCCATTGGAAATTGTTCTTCTGCGACGAGACCAAGTATCATCTTGCTTCCCACAACATCGCGCGCCATCTGGCGTGCGCTTCTTCTTTTTTCATCCCACGGAATCTTCTCATCCATTATGTTGCTCAGCCTAACCTTCATGCCGGCAATCTTTCGTTCAATCTCAGGATCGATTCCGGCCTTTGTCCAGTCAGCCAGTTCATACCAATCATTTCCCTGACGAAAGCCGATCCAATACGCTGCCTGCTCGGCAACGTCGGTTAGTGAACTCTTTGCAAGGTTAAGCATTGCCGACACCGCCTTGCGGTCGTTAATAAATGCGAGCGCCGTAATAGCCTTGCTGCGTTGAGGCGCCGATAATTTAACTGATTGGGCTCGCTGCGACAACGCTTGTATATATGCGGTGGGGTGCAACCGCCAGACGAGAGCCTCCATTTCGGCGCTCCATAAATCCGGAGGTCGATTGTCCGGATTCAAAATTTTCTCAGCATCCTTCATGATATCCTGTTCGTGACCCGACGCGGCCGTACCAAACGCTTCAATAAACCATCGATCTTTCGGATCAAAATTCTTCAAGAGCGAAAGCAGTATCGGTTTCTTTATTGCATAGGGTTGGGCTGCAAGGCTGATCAATATTTCACGCCTGACAAAGGAAGATGGGTCATCCACCAGGCTTTCTGCATAGGGAATTATATTATTGGAAAATTGTCTCAACGACCGAAACGCTACGGTACGGATATCTGTATCTGAGTGCGTTAACAGCTTTTCAACTTCTCTAACGCCGTTATCGCCCAACCGTGCCATCAACCAAACTGCCCGTGCGCGGTGATAAGGATTTTTTGCCTCCACCAATTTTTTCAGTTCTGGTAGGATTGACTCTCCACGGGTCGCCAGTTTTTCGCTTGCCTCGAAACGGACATTTATGGCTGGACTGAGAAGTGCCTTTAGCTGACCTTCTACGCTTGACAAATCAAATGACGGTCGCCTCAGATTTTTCGACTTTGGTTGGATGCGATAAATTCTTCCATATCCAATTGAATCTTGCATTTGATGCCCGCCCACTACAGGGTCATACCAATCAGCAACATATATTGCGCCCTCAATCCCGACCGCCACATCACTAGGTCGAAACCATTTATCTACCTCGAGATTTTCAAGGGAGTCGTTCCAAACATAGTCCTCGTTATCATCTTTTAGTGAAGTGATGAAATTGGTCCGCGTTCCTAAGTCGTAGCCCGATTGTTGTTTCTTCGGATGATATGCAAATACCACGTTTCTACCCGCATCCGCGCTCAACAACATCCCGCGATAATTTTCTCCGAGAGCGTCATCCTCATACACAACGACACCGGTAGGCGCACCAGCGCCACTTCGGTCGCCTGCCGGAATAACACCCGGATCATCCTGATGCCAATGAGCAGTGAATACATCCTGCCATGGACGATGATCAGCCTGCCAATAGCGCGTACCATCTTCACTGAAATATCCGGCATTGCCACCTTCCATCAACCAGGTGGTCCTGCATGTGACCACCTGATCATCATTATCGTTTTGCCAAATGTCGCCACGCGAATCAACTGCTACTTCATATGCATTTCGAAAATTGTGACCCACGACCTTTAAATTAGTTCCGTCAGGATTAATTCTCAGAGCAAGACCACCGACCCACACCTTCCCGTCGTCGCTCTTCATGTTACCTCTATTCTCCCTGTTGTACGGGGAGCCACCAGTGTACATGCTCCCTGAGCGTAATGTCCATCCGGATTTATCGGTAACGAGATGCGGTCCAGCATTGCCAGTGGTAAAATATAACTTGCCATCAGCACCTCCAACAATTGCATGAAGGGAATGATCATGATCCAATCCGCCGAATCCCGTAAGAAAAATTTCCTTTTTGTCCGGCTTATCATCTCCATCTTCGTCAGTGTAAACAATTAGATTGGGAGAGCATGATACAAAAACCTTGTTACCGATCACAGCGATCCCCAGAGGTGATACAAGGTCTTTGTCCTGAACAAAAACTTTGACTTCGTCTGCCTTACCATCTTCGTCGCTATCTTCCAGTATTACGACGCGATCGCCTTTTGAATGATGAATATGCCTGGTTGAATCGTTATTATAATTTCGATAATTAACAGCCTCTGTTATCCAAACCCGTCCTTTGCTGTCAATATCCATATTGGTAGGATTGTAAAACATCGGAGATTCTGCCCAAAGCGTTGCTTCCAAATCAGCTGGCAGGTGAAGTGATATTTCATCATCACTGGTACCAACGTGCCGACATGATGTTATGACGATTGCCAGCGAGAGAATGAAGGGCCAACGGCCAAGCATTAGTAGTTTACTCAACATAAGAGATCGAAGATGTAAGTAGTAAGTAGTAAGTAGTAAGTAGTAGTAATCAGTTTAAAATTATGACAGAATTCTATAAGTCGGTCTTGGAAATCCCGGTTTGAACACTGACCACTTTCCCTTTTCTACATCACATCCATATCGTTCGCACAATTGAGTCAAAGCTTGATCAACGATGTCTTCAAGTATTGAGGGATCGGTCTCAACCCGAGCATTAATAAGAATGGTTGTCTCGGTTGCTTTGATATCTGCTAGCTTTATGTCGGATAGCAGAGTCGTTGGCGTGATGCTTATTTTTTCTTTCTTTCCGTTAGACTCAACAAAAAACTTAAGATGTCCAATCGCCAGTTGCCTCGATTGAATTTGCTGCGCCAGGGACGAGATCATTTTTTCCGCCAAGTGATGCGCATTCTCGCTTTCATCGATTATCGTAATAGTCTTGTCGAGCCAGGCAAGTTTTGCTTCTCCTGCACCATAAATTTCATAGTCAATATTGAGGGATTGTCTTTTACCTGCGTTCAGGAAGCTATGTAGTTTATCAATCCATCTCCCTATATCGACTTCAGCCAGGGAGTTCTGATGTAAAATCAACTTGCCAGGATATTCAGCGCTTATAACTTCGTTGAGCATCTCCCGCTCCTTTGAATCCACCAGATCAATTTTGTTCAGAACGAGGATATCAGCCTCCTCCAACTGTTTTTTATAAATATATCTTACGGAATCCTCGGCGAAAGTCTCCCGTCCTGCAATAATGGACGAAATCATCGCTGCATCCGCAAAAATTGAAATAACAATTTCCACCTCAGGTTTCAACTTGGACATCGGCTTGGCAATCGTCGCGATAAGATCGGTGCAGGTTCCCACAGACTCTGCAAAAATTATATCCGGATTACGCACCTTCAATTCTTCAATGTGATCATCCAACTGCTGATAGTTGCAGCAGAAACAACCATTGGCAACTTCTCTTACGGGAATATCTATGCTTCTAACATAAGCACTGTCGACCTGCTGGTCGCCCTGATCGTTAGTGATGATTGCAACATTCTTTCCAGCGCGCATTAACATCCTGGCCGCATTTGTGATTGCTGTGGTCTTGCCACTACCGAGAAATCCGCCCATTAAAATGAGTTTCATATCAGACTTTTTAAAAAGGTTTCGAATCAATTTAGAGTTTTGTGAATCAGCGCGAGGATATTAGCCCTGGTATTTTTCAACTCCGGGAAAATAAAACTAAATTCATTCCACAATCCTATCGAACATGAAAATAAAATCTGACAGACGAACCTTTCTAAAAAAAATTGGGGTTGGAGGCTTGACCGCTACAGTGATGCCGCCATCTCTCATCAAGGCCGAACCAACATCGGCCAGAGAGAAAAATATTCATAAGAAAACCGCTGCACGAGAGTATAACGGTGCCTATCAAAATGAGTATTTGAAGCGGGTAGCATTTCCCATTGGTGGGCTGGGTGCTGGAATGTTCTGTCTGGAAGGTAATGGTGCTATTTCACACATGTCTGTGCGTGCAAGGCCGGAAGTGTTTAACGAGCCAGGAATGTTCGGTGCCATCGCGGTGAAGGGTCTGAAAAATGGGGCGAGGGTGATTGAAGGACCTGTACCAGACTGGAAACGATTTGGCCAACCAAATACTGGAAATGGAGCTGGCGGCTCAATCTTTGGATTGCCGCGCTTTGATGAAGCCTCTTTTCTTAGCAGGTTTCCTTTCGCAACGCTTTCTTTAAAGGAAAATGATTTTCCTCTTGAGATTGAGTTGACTGGTTGGAGCCCTTTCATTCCTACGGACGCCGACAATTCAAGCTTGCCAGCCGGTGCCCTTGAATATAAAATCAAAAATACCAGTAGCCAAAACGTTAGCTGTGTATTCTCCTTCCACAGCAAAAATTTTATGAAACCGAAGGATATCGATACACAGAAGATCAAACCTGGCAAAAATCTCATCAGCAAGCATACCAACGGATTTGTGCTCACACAATCTCCATCGAACGATCGCCCTTTCGACGAAGGCAATTTTTGTATCTATACCGATGCTGACAATACTGTGGTCGACCATTGCTGGTTCCGTGGAGGATGGTTCGATCCATTAACAATGACATGGGAGACCATTAGAAAAGCAGAAACCAAAACATCGGAACCTGTGGAATCAGACGCACCCGGCGCGTCGCTTTATGTCCCTTTCGAACTGTCTGGTGGAAGCGAAAAAACCATCAAAGTAATGACGGCATGGTACGTACCGCAATCCGACATCCGTATTGGTGGTGAACCAAGCGAAGCGGATAAATGCGATGGTACAGAGGGTTGCTGTACATCTTCAGATCAATTGGGAGCAACGGTTGCTAATGCAAATTATACATCAGGAAAGTATAAGCCGTGGTATAGCAATAAGTTTAAGAATGTCGAAGAAGCTGCAGAATACTGGAGGCAGAACTACGCCAATCTGCAGAAGAATTCGAAGCTATTCACCGACGCATTCTATTCCAGCACACTTCCTCCTGAAGTAACGGAGGCGATAGCTGCAAACTTGACCATCCTCAAATCTCCAACGGTGATGCGCCAATACGACGGCAGACTTTGGAGTTATGAAGGATGTGGCGACAATTGGGGTTGCTGCCATGGATCGTGCACTCACGTATGGAACTACGCACAGGCAATACCCCATCTGTTCCCATACCTCGAAAGAACGCTTCGTCATACTGAGTTCTGTGAAAGTCAAAACAAAGAAGGACATCAAACCTTTCGGGCGGCGTTGCCTATCCGTCCCGTTGACCACAACTTTTACGCAGCCGCTGATGGACAACTGGGAGGAATCATGAAAGTATACCGCGATTGGCGCATCTACGGCGACCACGAGTGGCTTAAAAAAATGTATCCCATGGTAAAGCGAAGTCTGGACTATTGTATCAAGACGTGGGATCCCAAGAGTAAGGGAATTATTGAAGAACCTCATCATAACACCTATGACATCGAGTTTTGGGGACCCGATGGAATGTGTACCAGTTTTTACCTCGGGGCGCTGTCGGCCATCATCGAGATGGGAAAATTTTTAAAGAAGAAAAAGGATGTCGCTGTCTATCAAAACCTGCTGACTAAGGGAAAGGAAGCTATTGAAACAGATCTTTACAACGGTGAATATTTTTATCAGAAGATCCAGGTAGCAGGATTGAATGCACCTAATCCCATCGAAGCTTCACAAAAATCGATGGGTGGAGAATATTCGGAAGAAGCGCGTACACTCTTGGAAAAGGAAGGTCCTAAATATCAGTATGGAACAGGGTGTCTCAGCGACGGCGTTCTGGGTGCCTGGATAGCAAAAGTTTCAGGTTTGAATGATCCGTTTGATCGTGCCAAAATTACGAGTCACCTGGTTGCTGTTCACAAATACAATTTCAAGACCGACCTGAGCGAACACGCAAATCCTCAACGGCCATCTTTCGCATTGGGCGACGAAGGTGGATTGCTGCTGTGTTCGTGGCCCAAGGGAGGAAAACTCTCATTACCGTTTGTTTATAGCGATGAAGTGTGGACTGGTATTGAATATCAGGTTGCAAGTCATTTGATGTTCATGGGAAAAGTAAAAGAAGCGCTTGAGATCGTTCGCGCATGCCGCGACCGTTATGATGGCAGGGTGCGGAATCCATTTAATGAATACGAATGTGGACACTGGTATGCGAGAGCCCTGGCAAGCTATGGGATGCTTCAGGGTTTGACTGGTGTGAGATTCGATAATGTTGATAAGGTGCTTCATGTAGACTCAAAGGTTGGCGATTTTACCACGTTCCTATCCTGCGAGACTGGTTTTGGAACAGTTAGTTTATCAAATGGAAAAGTAACTGTCAAAGCGGCGCTGGGAACAATTCCTGTTGCAAAGATTAATTTGTCAGGAAAGGTGAGTGCGTATAAGGCGTAACACTCAAAGGAGTTCATACTGAGGCATGGGTTGTATGGCTGTACATAAGCTAATAGTTTAAGGTTTAAGGTTTAAGGTTTAAGGTTTGAGGTTTGAGGTTGTGCCCGTAGTATCGGTTACCTATAATTCTAGTTGCGCTGTGGTGGTTTGAGCACAGAATACCAAATATCGAAAATAGAACGCCGTCTATCCCGTCCGATAACAAGGCTGAACATCGAACACTGAATATCAACCAGGGAACACCGATCCCGACAACTATTGGATATCGGGACGAAGTATGCTCGAGCCGAGAGAGTGCATTATTTCTAAATTATATTAGATTTTTTTGTTGAGTTACGAATACAAATGGGTCACTACGGCCACCAAGGATGCACGACGATCACCACGAAAGCTGCGCGCCCGTCGTGAGCTTTGTATAACGTTGTGTTTTTTGTGATCCTGATTTTTACCGCAAGGGCGCGAAGGCGCAAAGTGTGCACAAGGATTTTTTGTGAGCTCTGATTGGATTTCAACTAGAACAATTTAGAATGTGAACTAGACGCAAGGCTTGCTGCCTGCGGCAGGGCTAGGTTCTCTGCGACAAGGTAGAGAGGACTTCTAATGACGCCAAACGCTTTACATAGTTAGTTGAGAAAATTGAACACCGAACAAGGAACAAGGAATCCCGATAATTATCTGATAACTATCGGGATTCCCAATCCAGGTTCGCACCCTTCATCATCGAGCGAAACTTTAAACCTTAAACTTTAAACCTTAAACTTTAAACCTTAAACTCTTCACTCGTAATCGATTGCATCCACACATCAAAATTAAAACAGAGCACCCAAGAATAAATGTGTATCTTTGTCGAAATTCAATTCCACAGTTTCTTCTGAAGTGCGCCTTCTGACCGAGTGGATAAGATGATTCTCCCTATCTTTTTAATTGAATAATTCGGGAGTTATCCATTCAAGAAAGAACCGTGCGACAACTTAAGATCGTTAAACAAATCACCAATCGGGAAAGTCAATCTCTCGATAAATATCTCCAGGAAATCGGAAAAGTTGACCTGATTACTTCGGAAGAAGAAGTTCAGTTAGCTATTCGCATACGAAACGGCGACGAGATTGCTATCCAAAAGTTGACCAAGGCCAACTTGAGATTCGTTGTTTCAGTGGCAAAGCAATACCAAAATAATGGGCTATCACTCGGTGATCTGATAAATGAAGGAAACCTAGGTTTGATCAAAGCTGCATCCAGGTTTGATG
>JAEZBX010000207.1 GCA_023412765.1 Bacteroidota bacterium | reverse complement strand
ATGCGGCTGCGGAGCCAAGTCACGATCAATTACTGTTGCGCTAGGCGACGAAGTACCAAATTGTGCATCAAAAAGTGAGGAATACTTCTCTCAAAGCACTTAATTGGAAGTTGACAAAGTAGGATTATTCCTTATTCCCTATTCCTTATTCCTTATCCTCTATCTCACCAAAACACTCACAACCCTCCGCGGCACCCACACCTGCATCTCCCCCTTCCCTCGATTTGCCCAGGAAAAATATGGTATCGCAGTGACAATCTCTTTTACAGTTTCAACTGCAGTTCCATCGCTCGAAGGTTTTACCACGGAAGCTTCACATTGAATAGTTGTTACTCCGCCCAATAAATCCGCTTGGAATTTTGAGGTAGCCTTCGCGTTGTCCGGTAAAATAATATTCATTGCCTTTCCATTGTTGTCGGGATGTTCAAAGCAATATACCAGGGGACCGCGTTCGAGCGCTACCTTACCCACATTCTCCTGAACCTTCTCACTCGCAATAACCTTCCTTACCTGCATAGGCAGAATAAGATTGATCACGTCATTCTTCTTCCAAACTCTATCGATCACTGCATAGCCATTTTTCATTACATAAGGTACTTCTTTTCCATTCAACATTAGCTGAAACGAAGTCGTCCCTGCGTCAACGTATTTGTATGTTTCACCGGGTACAGGAATCCCTTGAACCCACCCTGGAATTCTGATGTTTAGTTTGAATTTCGTTTTCTTGTCGGGACTAACATGAATTGCATTGTTTCCCTCCCAGGGATAATTAGTTTCCTGGCGTACTTGTACCTTGGTATCCTTTAGCGATACCGTTGTATTACTTCCAACAAAGAGATTTACCCAGACGGCATCATTAGACTTCGCATAAATATAATCACCAAGAGATGCAATCAGCCTGGAGATGTTTGAAGGACAGCACGCAGTGCCAAACCATTCACTCCTGCTATGCTTTCCAGAGGAAGCCAGGGGATTCCCATAAAAAAATCTGTCACCACTCAATGAGAGTCCATCCAGCGCACCATTGTATAAACTTCTCTCCAGTACGTCGACGTACTTGCTATCACCGGTTAGTAAATTCATCCGTTGATTCCAGAATACCATTCCAACCGACGCACAGGTTTCGCAATATGCGTTTTCATTTGGAAGATCGTAGTCGACGCTGAAGCCCTCATTGCTTCCCGAAGAACCAATTCCACCAGTAATATACATGTTGCGATAAACAACGTCTTCCCAAACCGTCTTCATTGAATTCATATACCCAGGATCATTCTTTGCGGCAGCCACATCAGCAGCACCAGTGTATAAGTACATTGCACGAACGGCATGACCAGTTATTTCTTTTTGTTCCTTTACAGGTACCCCATCCTGGCAATAGTCCGGGTTTTTCCATTGATCCCATATAACTCCTTTACCAAATCCACGACCACGTTGCTGTAAAAACCAGTCGGATAGGTCAAGATACTTCTTGTTACTCGTCGCTCGATACAGTTTCACCAAGGCAAGTTCTATTTCCTGATGTCCGGATACCCACGGTACATTCCGCTTTGGGAAAGTTTCCTCGATATGATCTGCAAAGCGAATGGCGACATCCAGCAGTTTCCTCTTTCCAGTTGTATTGTAGTATGCGACTGCTGCTTCAATCAAGTGGCCTGCACAATAGTCTTCGTGCTTTTCCATGTCGGTCCATCGCTTGTCAAGACCCATCAAACTGTAATATGTATTTAAATATCCATCGGGCTCCTGTGCGGCTGCAATCTTGTCAATCCATTCATCTGCTTTTTTTTCAAGGTCAGCGTCCGGATAACTCTTTAGCGAATACGCGATAGCCTCTAATGCCTTATACACATCTGAATCATCATAATAAATTCCCTCATGTTTCTCTCCTTTCTTTCTAGCCACTTTCTCGAAGTTGTCGATCCGCGGTGTTTTAATTTCTGTCTGCTCTATGCAAACGGGAACTGTGACACGTGCTACTTTTTCGATCCTCGGTTTCCAGAATGCATCAGTTATCTGAACATTGGAATAATTTACCGCCTCTATTTGAGGGAAGGTGGTTTGTGCCTGAATATTCAATGCAACTGATGACAGAAAACAAATTATTCCTGTTCCACTGGCAATTCTTAATAACATTCTCGAATTCATATTCTGGTGTTAAATGCCTTTCCCTCTAACTGCCTGCTTATTTAAGCATTTCTTTTCCAATTATCAGTATTGACTGGTACCTGCGTCTGACACAAGCCAACCGGACTGAAACGGGTGAGGATGGTCCCCGGAATACACGAAACCGTCAGAATTTTTCATGAAATGTTTGGATTCGGTCATTTTCTGCTATATTTGTTCATATATTTTATAAAAAATATAAACAAAAGGATGATTTTTTCCATTTCCGACTTGCAGAAATTTTCCGGAATACAGCCACAAACGATCAGAATGTGGGAAAAACGTTACAATGCCCTTCAGCCCATCCGGTCAGAAGGCAACACGCGGTATTACAATGATGATCAGCTGAAACGGTTGTTGAACATTGTGAGTCTGACTCAAGCGGGTTTGAAAATTTCAAAGATTTGCAAACTGAGTGATTATGAAATTCGTCAGCTCCTGCAGAAGGAAATCCATAAAACAACCTCTGATGATAACCAGGTAGAATATTTTATCTCACAACTCATAAACTCAGCTCTTGACTACGATACATATACAATTGATAAACTTTTGTCAGAGTGCATAGACCACTTCGGCATCCCAACAACGTACAAGCGAATTATCTACCCACTATTAATAAGAGTTGGCTTGATGTGGTGCCAGGACAGCATCTGTCCTGCCCAGGAACATTTCCTATCTGGCTTGATCCGACAAAAGCTGTATACGGCAATCGACAAAATCGCTGCAAGCTCTGGTAGTGTCAAATCTACGTGGCTTCTATTTCTTCCGGAAGATGAAAGCCATGATATCGGATTGCTCATCGCGCACTATTTGCTACGACAACGAAATCGACGCATTATTTATTTGGGTGCTAATGTCCCATTTGAATCCATACAAGAAGTGATGCAACAGCAGCACATAGACCATATGCTATTTTTCTTTATCCGCGTACGTCCAGTTCTTGAAGCAGAGGAATATTTGAAAAGACTGCGCAATAGTTTTGAGAATACATCAATATATTTTTCCGGTAACTCAAAATTGATAAATGACCTGAAATTTGATTCATCTATCAACAGACTGAAAACAGTGGAAGAGTTCGAGGCTGCAATAGAAAAAACGGAAATGCAAAATGGCTAGCGCTGATACCAAACGCATCGCCGTCATGGGATCTGGTTTTGCCGGACTCAGCGCTGCTGCCTATCTGTCAAAGGAAGGATTTAATGTTGATGTATATGAAAAGAATGAAACGATAGGCGGACGAGCCAGACAATTGCGAACAGCAAATGGCTATCTGTATGATATGGGTCCAAGTTGGTATTGGATGCCTGACGTGTTTGAACGATTCTATAAAGATTTTGGATATCGAGCGAGTGATTTTTACAAATTGAAACAGCTAGACCCATCTTTCTCAGTGATTTTCGGGGAGAATGATGTACTGGATGTTCCAGCCAAATACGAAGACCTGTGCGATGTCTTTGAAAAAATAGAAACCGGAAGCAGCAACGCACTAAATAAGTTTCTGGAAAACGCCGCCATCAAATATAAAGTTGGCATTGAGAAACTTGTATATAAACCAGGCCTTTCCTTTTTAGAACTAGTCGACATTGACCTTATTAAAGGTATGTTTAAGTTGGAAGTATTGACCTCGTTCACCCACCACGTAAAAAAATACTTTAAGCATCCCAAGTTAATTTCCCTCATGGAGTTTCCGGTACTCTTTCTTGGAGCTATGCCGGAAGAAACTCCAGCGCTATACAGCTTGATGAATTATGCCGGATTGAAACTTGGAACCTGGTACCCTGAAGGCGGCTTTGACAGTGTGATACAAGCCATGAGGAAAATTTGTGAAGAGCACGGTGTGACATTTCATCTGGATGAACCTGTTGTAAAATTTGAATATGACAGCGGAACCGTCACGAAGGTGAAAACTTCGAAAAACAATAAAGCATATGATGCTGTCGTCGCTGCTGCCGATTATCATCATGTTGAAGAGAAGATTTTGAAGCCGCCTTACAGAAACTATTCCGAGTCTTATTGGAACAATAGAGTTTTTGCGCCGTCATGTTTGATATTTTACCTCGGCGTCACAACCCAAATCTCAAGACTAAAGCATCACAATCTTTTCTTTGATGCGGACCTCAAGCAACATGCCCATCAGATTTACAAGGATCCTAAATGGCCATCGCAGCCTCTATTCTATGTGTGCTGCCCCTCAAGATCTGACGCAACGGTTGCTCCACCCGGACACGACAATATTTTTATTCTGATGCCACTCGCGCCAGGTCTGAACGATAACCAAGAGCTGCGGGAACAATACTTTGAAATAATAATGTCTCGGATAGAAGCATATGCAGGAGAGCGCATCACAGATAAATTGGATTACAAAAAAAGCTATTGCATAAACGATTTTAGAATCGACTATAACGCCTACAAAGGAAACGCATACGGATTGGCCAATACGCTTAAACAAACCGCCAACCTGAAGCCTTCCATCAGAAATAAAAAACTGAAAAACCTTTTTTATGCGGGACAGCTTACCGTTCCCGGCCCAGGTGTACCACCATCAATCATTTCAGGAAACGTAGCCGCCCAACAAGTCCTTAAGTATTTCAATAGTTGAACTATGAAACAGATATTCGATTTATTATCCGAAGACTGTAGTAAACTTACTACGCAGCGATATAGCACCAGCTTTTGTCTGGCTATTTACTTATTGAGCAAAGAAATGCGCATTCCGATCTACTCTATCTATGGCTTCGTACGTCTTGCCGACGAGATAGTTGATAGCTTTCATAATTACGATAAGAAGTATTTGCTCGAGAAATTCAAACAAGACTGTTTCGATTCTATTCATCAAAGGATTAGTCTGAATCCTATCCTGAATTCCTTCCAGAAAGTCGTCCATGAATATCAAATAGAGCACCAACTGATTGATCAATTCCTACATAGTATGGAGATGGATTTACACCAAAACAAATACACTTCAGAAAAGTATGATGAATATATTTTAGGATCTGCCCAGGTAGTTGGACTAATGTGTCTGCAAATATTTACTGCTGGCAATAAAGAAGCTTATGAACATTTAAAAAATTCAGCAATGAAATTAGGATCTGCATTCCAAAAAGTAAATTTTTTGAGGGACATCCAGGCTGACTACAAAACGCTTGACCGCACCTACTTTCCTGAAGTCGATTTAACAGCATTTTCGAATGATGAAAAGAAAAAAATAGAAAACGATATCGAAGAAGATTTTGCCGAAGCCCTTATCGGCATTAAACAATTGCCTACCTCAGCGCGAAGTGGCGTGTACCTTGCTTACATTTATTATCGTCAACTATTTAATAAAATAAAGAGAACAAGTGCAGATAGAGTTTTATCAGCGCGGATCCGGATCTCTAATTTCCAAAAAATCGGATTAATGTGTGACTCGCTAATCCGCTATAAGCTGAATGTTTTATGAACGTTATAGCTCAAACTCCCTATACATTACACCTATGATCGCACAAGTTCTAATTGTTGTCGGAACCTTTATTGGGATGGAAGGCGTTGCCTGGCTTGCTCACAAATATATTATGCATAGTGTTCTTTGGAATTTGCATCGAGATCACCACACGAATGATCATAAGGGATTTTTCCAACGAAATGATTTCTTCTTTTTGATTTTTGCAATTCCCGGAATTATATGTCTGGCCTTAGGAGTATTCTACAAAAGTCCGGCTATTCTTTTTATTGGAATAGGGATCACATTATATGGTGTTGCGTACTTTCTTGTGCACGACGTCTTTATACACCAGCGTTTTAAAATATTCAGAAATACCGATAACCGCTATCTCAAGGCAATTCGTAGAGCACATAAAGCTCACCACAAACATCTCAATAAAGAGAATGGCGAGTGCTTCGGCATGCTTTGGGTTCCCTTAAAATATTTCTCGGCACGTTTTCAAAATACATCGAAATGAATTACACCTACCTGCTCATCAATTTCTTTTCGATCCTGATCCCGTTCATTTTTTCATTTCATCCTAAATTAAATTTCCATAAGACCTGGCATGCCTTTCTTCCTGCTGTCGTCATCAGTGGCGTTTGTTTTGTTTCCTGGGATATCTATTTTACAGATCTCGGGATTTGGGGCTTTAATGAACAATATCTGACAGGGATAAAAATTGCAAATCTGCCCCTGGAAGAAGTATTGTTTTTCTTCTGCATTCCATATGCTTGTGTCTTTACATTCCACTGCGTGGTGCTTTTCCTTAAAGAAACTTTTTTAAACAATTTTGAGAATTACATAACACCCATTCTTATTGCACTCTTTCTTGTCATCGCTGTCGTTAATTTCAATAAAGCATATACAGCAACCACATTTCTAATCCTCTCGATTACGTTGTCTCTGGCAAAATACATATTCGCAATAAAGTGGCTACATAAGTTTTACATCATTTACACTGGCTTGCTTTTGCCTTTTCTAATCGTCAATGGCATTTTAACAGGAACCGGAATTGATCAACCAGTTGTATGGTACAATGAGAATGCGTTTATGGGGTTTAGAATTCTTACCATTCCCTTAGAAGACATTTTTTATGGGATGTTGATGATTTTAATGAACTTATTGATTTACCATTATTTTCTGGAAAGGAAGACTTCATTTCTTAGTTATGAAAACATACGAGTTAAGAAGTGATATAATGGTTAATGCACCACTGGAACAAGTGTGGACGTTTTTCTCCAACCCGAAGAACTTGCAGCGAATTACCCCTGATTATATGCGTTTTCAAATTGTAAAATGTCCGCAAGTAGAAACGATTTTTGATGGAATGATTATCGAGTATATCGTAAGACCTATATTAAATGTACCATTGAGATGGGTTACGGAAATAACAGACGTGCGACCACCATTTAGCTTTACGGATATCCAGCTTAAGGGACCGTATTCTATGTGGAATCATTTTCATTCCTTTGAAAGCGTGGGTGGGCAGACAAAGATGCTTGACATTGTAAAATACGCAATGCCATTAGGGCCTCTGGGCAAGCTAACCCATGCTCTATTCGTCAGGAGACAATTGGAAGAAATCTTCAGATACCGGTATGCAACTGTTAGTACATTATTCAGGTAAAATATCTCCGACGAGACTGATGTTTTTGAGTGTTCTGAAGAAAGGAAAAAAGAATAAGGAGAACTAATAAATATTAATGGAGACATTACCTCGAACCTTCTCTACTCTCTGCGAAAGCTAGGAAGAACACCATTGCTCGGCATTCAGCAAAATGGTATTTTCAAAACTCTTTTTATTAAACCCTGCTATGAATAGATCCCACACACGGAAAATCATTGCCGCCTTAATGCTGGCTATGGCTGTAGTAATAATGCAATGCGCTACATCACCTGAGTGGGGTGCGAAAAACGAGGAACTAATAAAACAGCATAATCTTACTAAAAGAGAACTTTCAAGTCTTCCTGAAAATTCGCTTCAGTCAAATCTTGGGCATTCAAAGGTGGCCAGTCTTGAAAGTGTGTCATCTGCCGACCTATTTCCGGGTGTCAAAGCAAAAATTTTTTGGGGCAGCGGTGTAATGGTTGCCAGGCTTGAGCTTGAGCCGAATGCTGAGATTCCAGAGGAAGCACTGCCGTCAGATAAATTTCTTTTTGTGGTTGAGGGATCAGTTGATCAACTTATTAATGGGTCGAGTTTAAATATGATAGGAAAGAAGAGAGAGGAACCTGACGGCGTACATAGTGGTACACCACGAACAGATTTTGTTTATCTCCTCAAAGGGTCCAAAAGTGCACTAAAGGCTGGAACGTCGGGAGCCACCGTACTTGAGCTGTATAGTCCGGTTCGTTTAGACTATCTGCAGAAAGCTGGTTTCAAAGATCTTCCTAATGAAATTGCTGATGTGAATACCAAACAAGCGCCAAACGTTGAAGCAAACAAAAAATATGACTTGTATGACATTCAACTCGTCAATTTTGCTCCGGGCGCATATTCGCGAATAGTATCCGGAACGAATATGCAATTGAGCTTCATCTCTATGGATCCACATTCAGTTTTCCCATACCATCTCCATCCCGAAGAGCAAATGATGTTAGTACTGCGAGGGACTGTTGAAGAGACGCTTCTTGATCAAAAACACTCTATGAAAGTGAATGACGTTGTTCGTATTCCGGGAAACATGGTTCACCTGGCAGAGATTGGTGAGCAAGGTGCAGATGTTCTGGATATTTTCTGGCCAGCCCGGCCCGATTACCTGGAAAAAGTAAAAACAGCTAAGTCAGCTTACAACGAGATTATTCCGGAAGACGCAACGGTGCAGCTGGTTGTTGATGGCAGGAAAACAAAACCAGAATTGAACTTCACCGAGGGGCCAAAGTGGATGAATGGCAAAATATATTTTTCCAACATGTATTTCGACAAGGATTTTAATGCGGATCCGAGGAAAAGCTCAACTATTGAACTCGATCCATCTGGCAGCTATAAGAACATCACGGAAGGGAAAATGCAAACCAACGGACTATACCCCTACAAAAATGGCAACCTCATTGTTTGTGACATGATGGGGCATCGGGTGTTGGAGATGACAACAAAAGGACAAGTTGTAAGAGTATTGGCTGATAAGTTTGAAGGTAAACCTATCGACGGACCGAACGATGTTGTTGTGGATAGCAAGGGTGGATTCTACTTCACCGACCCCCAGTTTACCATGGAAGCCAATAAATTCCAGCCCGGACGTGCTGTATATTACGTTTCACCAGCAGGGAAAATTACCAGAGTAACCGAACCCAATGAATTTGCAATGCCCAACGGTATTGTGTTATCGCCCGATGGAAAGAGTCTTTACATCAACAATTGTTATGATAACGAGACGTGGTATCCAGTCAATAGCGAAAAAGATAATTTTGTATGGGTTTATGATGTAAATGAAGATGGTTCAATCAGCAATGGACGCAAGTTTGCTGAACTACGACTAACTGGAGAAGTGCTCGAAAGAAAGGGAAAGTCATCAAGTGCCGATGGTATGGCTATCGACAAGAATGGTAACCTGTACATTGCGACCTACTATGGTGTTCAGATCTTCAATGCCAAAGGTGAATTTGTTGGTATAATAAACCTGCCTTCTTTCCCGGTAAGTCTTTGCTTCGGAGGTTCAGACATGAAGACGCTTTACATAGTAAGCTACAGCAACGTTTATAAGATTCGGACAAATATGGAGGGCTTTATTCAATATTTGTAACGCATCAATACTTACTTTCCCTTGGGATAAAGCAAATTGCAACCCATTGAGTTGTGACAATTTTTAATCATCATCGCCCATTACATCGTAGCCGCGCCATTTGAATTCTTTAGCGAGTCCGGAGGCAGCTGGCCAGGCAATCTGATGCTGTGGACTAGCTACCCACTTCCTCCTTGCTTCCTCCGTTTCAAATGATATCTGGATCTGATAATTATATGTTGTTCCCTCAGCTTCAATTTCCTTTGAAAGATCGTCCGGGAACAATCGAAGCAGTTTTGATCCAACATATCCCTGTTGCACCGTCATAGCAGGCACGTAGATGGAATAATACATTTTCTCAAAAGCGTCTGCGTCTTCTTTTGCTACAATGAAATCCATTTGCAACGCGATTGCAAGGGGCTTCACAGGTGGTTTGGCAATCGCGAGACCTTTTTGTTTAGATGGTGTGATACCGATCACCAGGAGCTCAAGGTCGTCTGTACCGTCGTTCGTTAATGTCAACGTTTCGCCTAAGCCTCCATAAAATGCATCATCAGCCTTAAAACTCGCCTTTTCATCTTTGATAGCAAGAACACCTTTCCCTTTTATCACGTAATAAACTTCCTCAAATCCCGCAAGCTTCCGTTCGGCAGTGCTTCCTGCAGGTATCACCACATGATCAACGTGGTTCCAATCTGTGCTAAATATTTCGTGATTGATAACTCTTCTGTGGACAACGTTTCCTGTATACTCACTCTCATTAGCTTTAAGCTTTTCACGTTCCAATCTTGCCGAGACGAATACGGGAATGGGATCAGCTTTTGCTCCGACGCGCGTATCCCCCAGATCAAAATTATCTGCCCGTCCCTTGTTCAAACTCACGGCGAAGTTTAGCCAGCGAACACTCTTACCGCTCGCATTGTAAATAGCATGGGAATCGCCCATCTTGCAAGGCACCACTGCAGGCGCCTTTATCTTCGAAGTACGCCCATTAATCGTAAACTCAGCCTCACCATCAAGAAGCACATACATCTCCTCAATGTTGTGATGAAAGTGATGACCAATACCCGATTTAGCATGGATAACTCCGGCATGTAGGTATAAAAAGTTTGTTGATAATTCCGTTCGGCCTATCAATTGTGTAAATCCCATTTTACCCGGACCTGCGTGTACAGCTGACAGTTCTCGGTATTTAGAAGGATCGTTGAATATAACACGATCTTTCAATGTTTGAGCGGTTGCCGTTGCTGCAAACACCAGGAGAAATAGAGAAAGCAAAAGTTTCATGGGTTCAGGAAGTTTTAGGTTCTGTTTTACTTTACGATCGGTTTCATTTATTTATCAGGTAGTGCATAAACTACATATCCCTTGGGCAAAGCTCCGGGCTTCTTCGAATGATTATAGCTATCTGGAAAAAAGTTTCCTGTAGCGTTTATCACTAGGTATTGTTTACCGTCCAAAGTATACATCGCCGGCTGCCCATTTGATTCATGGCTTAAGGTGGTCTCCCATAACACATTTCCATCATTAGCGTCAAGGGCGTACAACTTACCACCTTTAGCTGTGACAAATACAACACCATTTGATGTTACAACCATTCCTTTTCTAAGCGTCCCACTCGGTGCACCAAGGCTTTGATCTCCTTTTGCATATAGTGAATCCTGGCCAATAGGTTTCCTCCACTTGATCGTTCCATTGTTGAGGTCATAGGCTAGCATCGATGACCAGGGCGGTGTTGCCAACCCCATCCATTCCAATCCGTAATCTGTTGTATAACGATCGGCTGGATGATCCATTCCTTCAGGATAATCCATCATCGGAGCATTCCTTCTTTCATCTGGCCTCACCGTTGCGCCGCCGGAAGCTACAACCGGTCCTTCTGGCTGCGTATCACCACCTCTTCTGCCGAAATTAAAACTTCTGGGATTACCGCCGACAAACCGGTACAGTGCCTTTAATGTCTCTTCATCAACATGCGCAAAGCCAGGCATTTGTCCGGCCCCGTTAGTTACAATGCCTTTAAACTCATCCCAAAACATTCGTTGGCCCGTGTTAACAAGAGAAGGTCCAACACCGCCGACCATATCTTTTCCATGACAAGTTTGACAATTCGTTGTATAAAAAGATCTTACCTTCCTGAGCTCATTGGTGGACAGATCAATTTTAGGTGGACCAACCTTTTCGAGTTTGTAAACAGACGCATACTCCTGCGTCATGATATATAGAATTCCATTCTTCGGATCTGAACCAGTATTTCCATAGTTTGCCCCACCCAAGGCGCCAGGCATCATGATTGTTTCATATTTGTCGGATGGCGGTACGTAAAGACCGGATCTGGAACTTTCGAGCCGTTTATTCCAGAATATTTTCAGACTATCAGAAAAATACGGATTCAAATTTTCTTTGGTGACTTCATGTTTTGTAAACGTTGGAAGTGATGATATCGGCTGAGTCGGCCATGACTCTTCCCCAGGCATTTCACTTTTCGGAAAGGGCTTCTCTTCAATAGGAAATAGAGGTTCGCCTGTTACTCTGTCAAAAACGAAAACAAAACCATGTTTGGTGGCAACCGCTACCGCATCGATTTTTTTACCTTCACGATTTATGGTCAACAATTGAGGCGCTGGTGAAAGATCATAGTCCCAAAGGTCGTGATGAACCGTTTGATAATGCCACAACCGCTTGCCTGTACGCGCATCCAGGGCTACAAGAGAGTTTGCAAAAAGATTTGAGCCCTTCCGATCTGCACCATAGTAGTCATAAGTGGGAGAGCCAAGCGGTAGGAATACAATTCCGCGCTCCGCATCTACGGACATCTCGCTCCAAACATTTACACCACCAACATATTTGTACGCGTCTGGTGGCCAGGTGTCATACCCATATTCGCCAGCGTGCGGGATGGTGTGGAAGGTCCACTCAAGTTTGCCAGTAACTACATTGTATGCCCGTATATAACCTGGGGGTGAGAAGTAACTCTCGCCGGGAGCAGACCCTACAATCACCAGATCATCATAAATGACACCCGGCATCATAGATTGCATTCTGCGTATAGAGGTGGGGTCGCGATCAAGGCCCTGACGCAAATCTACATAGCCGCCATCACCAAAGGATGGAATGGTTTTTCCAGTAACGGCATCAATCGCCTGTAAAGTGTTATTGAGTGTAAAAATAAGACGCCTCTCTTTTTTGTCCTTGCTTTCCCAATAGTTTAGTCCTCGCCTTGTTAATCCAATAAGATTTGAATGTATCCATATCTCTTTTCGTGTAAGAATATTAACGGCTACCAGAGAATGATTTTTTGCGAGTACATACATTGTGGTGTCCACAATGATGGGACTAAAAAAATAAAAACTGTTGTCGCTGGTTGGATAAGTCCAAGCCACCGTCATGTCTTTGACATTTTCTTTAGTTATCTCAGACGCATTGAAATATTTAGATTGGTCGGCATGACCGCCATAATGTGACCAGGTTGTGTGATCATGCGGCAAAGTTTCTTGTCTGCAGGTGGTACATAAAGTTGCAGAAAGCAGAATAGCTAACGTAGTTTTCGAGTTGTTGGATAGTTTGTTTAAGAGCATCGTACTGATCTATGGAATGATTGTTTAGTTCGTGTTTACAAGAGAGGTGTCTTGGTCTATTTTCTCACGATTATTCAATCAGAACCTCTGTTTTTCCCTCTCAGACTCTTTTTAAGTGTAAACTTGACACTTAAATCGTATGGCAATTTACTCAGTTGAGTGAATGGTACAAATCCTTTTTTTCAAATGACTTTGAGCGCAAGCAGCCTTTGATAGCGCTCAACTTTCCGAAATAAGTTAATCTCCTATTCTTGAGACGCTTCTTTGAACATGGATTATCTTTTACTAAAATCAGGAGACCTATTCAGATATATTTGTAAGCTTAGACAAGTAATCTTATCAACGTTCAAATGTGATAGCCGCTAACTATGCAAAATGCAACTATCGTAAAAGACATTTCTTGTATCGCAGTCAAACTGCTTCTTGTCACTCTCGGCATATTGCTTTTTGCGCGTGTGAGTTGTGAAGCGCAGTCTGGCGGAAAGCTTGATAGTTTAAAAAGCGCACTTCAGCAACACACTCTCAAGGACACCATCTATCTAAATATCTTAATTGCTGTAGCAAGCCAACAGCGACATGAAGACATTCAACTGGCCAAAGATTACTACAATGAAGCATTATCGTTAAGTAAAAAAATTTCTGAGGTTAAGTATGAAATAAAATCCAACACCGGGCTAGGAATTTGCCATGCTATGTTGGATCAATATACTGACGCCATCCGTTTCTTTGAAAACGCATTGAAGCTTTCCATTGAAAACGGGTACTTCAGTTACGCTGCAGATAGCTACAACAATTTAGGAATCGTTTACAAATATCTGGGCGAATATCCCCTGAGCTTAAACTTCTATGCGAAGTCGCTGAAACTAAATGATTCATTGCGCATCGAAGACGGTCTCGCCGCAGCGTATGATAATATCGGAATTCTCTATGGCCTCATGAATGAACCTGAAAAATCTCTTGAGCATCATCTAAAGTCTTTGTCGATACACAAGAAGAATAATAATCAACTGAAAATTACGACCGTAAATTCAAACATCGCATCTGTCTACCTTCAACAAAAAGACTTTGCAAAAGCCATTGAAATTTACGAAAACAACCTGGCGTTCTTTTTAGACAATGGAATGAAAACCCATGCTGCCAGAGAAGGCTCAAATTTAGGCGATGCGTACTACCAAGATAATCGTGTTCAAAAAGCAGAATCCGTTTTAGCCATGGCATTAAAAGACGCTGAAACGCTTGAGATGGTGGAAGTCCAAATTAATGCACTATATACCTTGTCGAAGTTGAAAGCTGAAGCAGGCAACAGAGAAAAAAGCGTGAGTTTTGCAAACCAGGCAAAGTTAAAAGCCGAAGCACTCCGAAATTTTCGTCTGAAGTCCAAGGTTTACGAACTGTTGTCTTTTGTGTATCAAAAATCCGGTGATTATAAAACAGCCCTGGAGCATTACAAAGTCTACAAGATATTCGAGGACAGCATATATAACGAGAGCAAGTCAAAAGCTTATAAAGCCCAGCAGGTATTATTGGAAGTTGCTGAAAAGAATAAGCAACTGGACCGTCAGTCGACTCAATTGGCGCTAATGGATCAGCGGGTCATGTTTGAGAATCGTTGGAAGTGGTTCTACATCTTTGCCAGCGTCCTGTTTTTAACCTTGGGAGTTTTGTATTATCGGAAGTCGAAGGTGACAAAAATTTATTCCAATGAATTGGAAGTAAAGAATCAATTCATTACCGAGCAGAAGGAAGAAATAGAAACGATCAACCAGGAGTTGGAAAGACAGGTTCAACTCAGAAAGGAGAGCGATGAAACCATAAACTATTTTGCCACGTCTCTTTTTGGAAAGAATGAAATGGAAGAAATCTTATGGGACGTTGCAAAAAATTGTGTAGCACGGTTGGGTTTCGTGGATTGTGTCATTTATCTGCTGGATGAATCAGAGGGTGTATTGGTTCAAAAGGCTGCCTATGGAACAAAAAATCCTGAAGCATTTGTCATTCATAATCCCATACAGATACCGTTAGGCAAAGGAATCGTAGGTGCGGTTGCGCAATCAGGAGTAGCAGAAATCGTGGGAGACTCATCAACTGATCCGCGATATATTGTGGATGATGAAATGAGGTACTCGGAACTAGCCGTCCCGTTGATCAATCAGGATAAAGTTATCGGCGTGATTGATTCGGAACATCCTGAAAAATATTTCTTTAAGCAATATCACCTGGAGGCACTTACTACCATCGCTGCTATTTGCTCCAGCAAAATTTCACAGGCAAAAGCCGATTCCGCTGCGCGACGAGCAAAAGATGCGCAGGTTGAAGCGGAACAAATTAAGAAAATGGATGCCTTGAAAACGCAGTTCTTTGCCAACGTGTCTCATGAATTTCGAACACCACTTAATCTGATCCTCGCGCCTTTGCGCAAGAACAGATATCCTATTCCGGCGTGGGAAGTTGAAATGATGGGTAGGAACGCCACACGTTTGCTGAGATTGGTAAACGAATTGCTCGATCTTGCTAAAATCGAAGTAGGTCTTGTCACGGTGGCAAATCGTGCCATTAATGTTGCCAAATTTATTTCTGAAATAGCACAAACTTTTATTCACCTGGCAGAAACAAAAGAAATAACCTTTACGATTGATATTCCCGAGCGAGATCTTGTTGCAGTGGTCGATCCTGAAAAATTGGAAAAAATAGTATACAATTTACTCTCAAACGCCTTCAAGTTTACACCCGTGGGAGAAAAGGTTAGTATACAAGTCATCAAAGATTCAGCCCAAACATTTTCGATATCTGTTACAGACACAGGCATTGGTATTCCCGATCATCTTCAAAAGAAAATCTTTGACCGCTTTTACCAGGTAAATTCGTCTCAGACAAGGCCGTATGAGGGTACGGGAATCGGACTATCCTTAACAAAGGAGTTAGTAGGATTGATGCAGGGTTCTATTTCGGTCGTGAACAATGAGGAGAAAGGGTGTGTATTTAAAGTTAGTTTACCCATCGGGGTTTCCACTGCTGTTGAACGCCAGGAGGTAGAAGAAGCATTTCCGACTGAACTCACGCAGTCCAGTAATTATTTTGAAAATCTGGCGTCGATCGCAAATGAAGAGGAATTGGCCGCTCCAATATATTCCGATAATCTGCC
>JAEZBX010000190.1 GCA_023412765.1 Bacteroidota bacterium | reverse complement strand
CGCTCAACGGTATGGCTGTTGACGTAGGGTCGAGACATATTCCGTTGATGTCTGATGCAGTGGCAGTTGGATCCTGGAAGAAAGTGACCGTTGCCGTATTGAATTCAGGGGCACAAATACCACTGGTGACACGCCACTCTAATACATACGTCCCAAATGTTATCGGAGCGTTGAGAGTAACCGCTGACGTAGGTGATGTCGGGTTGGCCACTGTGAGTTCAGGACAATTTCCTGTTACACAACCGCTTGGTCCACTGATGATTGTCCATACACCGGATCCAATAGTTGGAACAGGCGCGTTAAGATTCCCGGTTTCACCGCAAAGGTTTACCGTCATAGGCGGTACCGGCGCCGGGTTTGCTCCGAAGTCGATAACCACATCATCCTCAAAAGTACATGAGCCTACAACCACTGACCAACGCATGGTATATGCGCCCGCCAATGACACGTTACCTATTGAGAAGGTTGTATTTGGATTGTTGGCTGTAAATGTCGGCGCAGGTCGTCCCGCAGGTACACTGGATACGTAGCTCCAGGTACCGGTACCACCAGATAAAGTTGCGTCTTGTGCCGCAGACACCAGCGAAGCGCAAAAGGCCTGATTCGTTCCAGCCGTTGGCGGCGCAGGGTTATCAGTTACTGTTACTGTTTCTATCGGGCTGTTCACTGAATTACAAGGGCCATTGTCGATTATAGCTCTGAACTGGTATACACCGTCGCTCAGAACGCCCGGTGTTATAGAATTTCCTGACGCAGGTCCGGTATAAGGATTCCAACCCCCGCCATTTATGTTTACCTGCCAGCCAGTTATGGTACCCAAATGATTAGAGAGCGTGATAGGTCCTACGCTTGTGCCTTCGCAGACGTTCGGGAAGTCGTTTAATGTTCCCGGTACCGTTTCATTATAAACACGTACAGTAAAAGTTCGTGTCGCACCGCAGTTCGGGGCTGTCGTATACCTTCTTGATACTGAAATCGTCCGATCGACGTATAGCTCACCCGGTGCGAATGTGACTGCTACGTTAAACGTAGCTGAGTTTGCTGTGGTCGCTCCGACACTAACACCAGCATCGCCAGCGAAAGTGTATTGTGTATTTCCTCCAAATGTCTCCGATGCGGGATTAGGGAGCACGATGTTGAATGATGAATTATTACATATTTCAGTAGGCGGCGCAGTTGTTGGATTTGAAACCGAGAGGGCGTTGCGGATGGTACGCGTCAGCTGTATTTTTGGACTTTCACAATTCAGTGCATTAGCAACATTCGGAACGTAGCTTGCCCAAACGCTGTAGACTCCCGGTGTGCTGTTGTTGACATAGCCTGGAACGTTAGTGGAGTTAATCGCTAACGTTGTCGATGTACCCGAGGTAATCAATACTCCCGGAGCATCCGGACTTCCCGGAACATTCCTGTACCAGTTAACTATATTACCCGCAGGTACTCCGGCGATTGAGAAACTCGATGGGTTCGTCCCACTACAAACGGTCTGATCATTGCCTGTCGGTGCAGGAGGCTGCGCTACTATTCTGATACGTGCCGTTTCCTGGACAGGCGGTCGGGCAGGGTACGAATTACACGTATTCCAATAATTCATCGTGATCTCGAAGATTTCACCTACCTGGGCCGTTGCAGGGACAGTGATAACCTCCGTAGTAACCGTAGGAAACCCGGATGTCAATATAGGTTCAGTTGAAATGGAAACAGCACCATTCGAAGGGAATGGTGTGGGGCTTCCACCGATGCGGACGGTTCCGGTGATGGTGTTAGCAGTTCCATACACAAATTGTCTCCATCTTCTTCTGTCGTTCGGACCAAGTACCAGATCAGGTGGCACGCAGTTCAGATCCGAACGATCGGTAAAAGTGACATTGGTTTCGACTCCGGCACAAACCAGATATTCGTTAACATTTGATATCGTTTCAAGAAGAGCAAGGTTACCGGTTTGTTGATCGTCCGTGTTCCATCGTACGAAGCGTGGCGGTACCCCTAATGTCGCAGCACAAACGGTTCCGTTAAATACGAGCCTTACATCAGGACGATATTCACATCGTACCTGAGCACCGTTGGCGGGAAACATGTGAGTCGCTTGAGCAAAGTATCGGTTCGCAGCAATCTTGAAAGCATTGACACGTTCAGGAGCCGAACCATCATCCCAGTTAATTTCAAATTGAATAGTACCTGATTCATCGATGTTGCTAATGTCGATTTCCATCAGCCCCGGTTGAACAGCATTATTAGCGCAGAGAGTACCGTTGTCGCGGTTCGCAATAGATCCTGTGAATATACCCGTCCCGTTGGCACCGTTACATCCCTGTGCAAACGCTTGCTGCAGGGAACAGACGGAGACCAATATGATAGATATGATCCAAAATATTCTATTGTGTAATACTGAGTACATTGCGCGCGTTTTTATATCGCCTTAAACACCAACCTCTATAAAGCCAAATACAGACTAGTTGGAATAGCGCACAGCTCTGCTTCCGGATTTGAATGCCTTGGGGGTAATTTTAAGTAACCCTGTATAAGAGCCCGTTTGATGGTTTTTCAGACGTGAGGTCGGGATTGCCGTTGAACTGCGGATAATGGCAACGCCCCCGGCTTCATCGTGTTTTTGATAGCATTTTGGGGGGAATTCACAACAATTTTCGCCGATTATTTTTGGCCGTAAAGTTTGAACCCGGATTTCTAATCTTTCACTATAAACTCTACCTTTGCCCCCGATTTATTTTGAGGAAACCTGTAATCATGTCATTAACTGCTAAATACATTTTCGTAACTGGAGGTGTTACTTCGTCGCTGGGCAAGGGAATCATCGCAGCATCCCTGGCACAGTTGCTACAGGCAAGGGGTTTTAAAGTTACGATACAAAAGTTCGATCCTTATCTCAACATAGATCCGGGAACGCTGAATCCGTATGAGCATGGTGAATGTTATGTAACTGATGACGGAGCTGAAACAGACCTCGACCTCGGTCATTATGAAAGGTTTCTAAATATTCGCACTTCCCAGGCGAACAACGTCACTACCGGAAGGATTTATAACAACGTTATCACCAAAGAAAGGAAAGGTGAATACCTTGGTAAAACGGTGCAGGTTATCCCACACATCACTGACGAGATCAAGAGGAATCTCTTTCTATTGGGTGAAACTGGAGAATACGATTTTGTAATTACTGAAATCGGTGGATGTGTTGGTGACATAGAATCGTTGCCCTTTATTGAGACCGTTCGTCAGGTTAAATGGGACCTTCCCCCGAACAGTACTATCGTAATTCACCTTACATTAATACCTTATCTAAAGGCAGCCAAAGAGCTGAAAACCAAGCCAACACAGCATTCTGTTAAAGATTTACTTGAGGCTGGGGTTCAGCCAGATATCCTGGTGTGTCGTACGGAGTTACCGTTACCCCACGACATAAGAAAGAAGCTTGCACTCTTCTGCAACGTCCATATCAATTCTGTGATAGAGGCGATGGACGCCGAGACAATTTACGATGTACCAATTCACATGCGTAAAGAGAAGCTCGACGAACGTGTCCTGGCAAAATTGAAGGTGTCAACAAAGGAAGAGCCGATGCTCGATCATTGGAAGAGCTTCCTGGGTAAACTTAAGAACCCGGTCAATGAGGTCACAGTCGGATTGGTAGGTAAATATGTTTCACTGCCAGATGCTTACAAGTCCATTGCAGAAGCCTTTGTTCATGCTGGCGCTGAAAATGATTGCAAGGTTAATGTTCGATGGATCTCATCCGAAGATGTTAATCCGGATGTAGTCGATACCATATTGAAAGACTTGGACGGTGTGTTGGTGGCTCCAGGTTTTGGCGAAAGAGGTCTTGAGGGAAAGATTGAGACTATCCGATATGTCAGGGAAAACAAGATTCCATTCTTTGGCATTTGCCTCGGGATGCAATGTGCTGTTGTAGAATTTGCCCGCAACGTTTTGGGCCTGGAAGCGAGTTCAACAGAACTCAATCCGAAAACCCAGCACCCGGTTATCGATATGATGGAAGAACAGAAGAAGATCGTTAACAAGGGTGGTACAATGCGCCTCGGTGCCTATGACTGCAAGCTCAAGAAGGGCACTAAGTCTTTTGCGGCTTACGGAGAAACCTTAATTCAGGAACGGCACCGTCATCGATATGAATTCAATAACAAATACCTTGAACAAATCGAACACGCCGGGTTGAAGGCGGTCGGTATAAATCCAGATACGAACCTTGTTGAAATTGTAGAACTAAAAGATCATCCCTGGTTTGTTGGCGTACAGTACCACCCGGAACTAAAAAGTACAGTACTCAATCCACATCCGCTTTTCGTAAAATTTATTGAGGCGGCGTTGGAACGGAAAAAGGTTAGGGTTTAAGTTTAGAGTTTAAGGTTTAAAGTTTAAAGTTTAAAGTTTAAGGTTTAAGGTTCGAGGTTAGATTCTTGAAGATTGAAGTTTATGTTGTGTTTTGTAATTAATAACGTTGTATGGCTACTATTAAGACATTTGAAGATATCAGCGCGTGGCAAAAGGCAAGGATTCTATCAAAGCAAATTTTTGAAATGACTTTGGAAGGATCGTTTGCTAAGGACTATGCACTTCGGGACCAAATAAACAGGTCGGCGGGTTCCATAATGGACAACATCGCAGAGGGTTTTGAACGCGGAGGGACAAAGGAGTTTATCCAGTTTCTTTCGATAGCCAGAGGATCTGCCGGAGAGGTGCGATCGCAATTGCATAGGGCATTGGATCGTAGACACTTAGATCACGACAGATATGAACTGTTTTTGGCAGACGTGCTATCAATTAGCAGGATGCTAATGGGATTTATAACCTACTTAAAAGAGGCAAAGGTGAAAGGAGTAAAATTTCAATGAGCAGTAAAAGTGGAAGTACGAAACTTTAAACTTTAAACTTTAAACTTTAAACTTTAAACTTTAAACTTTAAACTAACGAGATAAAGGCAAAGGTCTGCACCCACAAGGTCAACCTAAAAGCGTCAAACTACAAATCAATGGACAGGAACTCAGCTATCGGACTCACACTTATTGCAGCGCTATTAATGGCGTATTTTTATTGGTTTTCTCCTGTTCCTCCACCACCTACACAGAAGCAAGAGCCTTCTACCGCTCCATCAGAAATGGGTAGACAAGACAGCAGTGCCGTTGCGTCGTTGCCAAACGATAGTACACTCGCCGCAAGTTTTGGTGATCTCTCCGCCAGCATGAGAGGACAGGAGTCTGCAACTACAATCGAAAATGAAGATGTCAAACTCACATTCAGCAACCGCGGCGGTGTCATGCGCGAGGTTGAACTGAAGAAATACAAGACTTACCGACAACAGCCTTTGAAACTCGTAACGCCAACTAATAACGAGTTCAAGTTGATGACCACTTACGAAGGTAAAGACATCGATCTTTACAAATTGTTTTACAACGTTACCCAGGAGAAAAAAGGCGACACAACCGAAGTGGTTTTCTCGATCACCCTAAACAACGGATCGAAGGTTTCTCAGATCTATAAAATACCTTCAAAGGGTTATGAGATTGTTTATGAAATAAACAGCAATGGATTTGCGGACAAACTATCGGGTGAATATCTCACGTTCCAATGGCAAAATATATTGAAGCCTATCGAGAAAGATCTTGCTGACACCCGGATCTATTCAACAATCACATACTACTCCGACAACGACGGCTTCGATGAACTCAGCGAACGGTCAACAGACACGGAGACAGAAATCTTTGCTGAGCCTTTGAAATGGATTACCATAAAAGAAAAGTTTTTCCTCTCTTCGATCATAGCAAAAAATAATTTTTCAGGTGGGGAGGTTCAAACCGCCATTAATGAAAGCGACACGTCTGTCGTTAAACGCGCAAATGCGAAGCTCTTCATCCCGTCTAAAAACTTCAAAGACAACCAGGCAGAATTCAAATTTTATTTCGGCCCTAACGATTATCAAACAATTGGTGTGGTTGCGGATGGCTTCACAAAAAATGTATACCTCGGTTGGCCACCCGTCAACTGGATCAACAAGTTTGTAATATTCCCGGTATTCCATTTCTTGACCAAGGTCATTTCAAACTATGGGATAATCATTATCATCCTGGTGATCTTGCTTAAGCTGGTTTTGTTCCCCCTTTCATACAAGTCATTTCTGAGTATGGCGAAGATGAAAGTGTTGAAACCCGAACTCGACGAAATTAAAGAGCGAGTTGGTGACGACATGACGAAAGTACAGCAGGAACAGATGAAGCTTTATCAGCAGGTTGGCGTAAACCCGATCAGTGGCTGTATTCCCGTCTTGCTCCAGATGCCCATCTTGTTTGCTATGTTCTATTTGTTTCCGGCGAGCATTGAACTTAGACAGCAGCCCTTTTTATGGGCCGAAGATTTATCGACCTATGACTCTTTGATCAGGCTTCCTTTTGAAGTACCATTCCTCGGAAGTCACATCAGTATTTTTACCGTGTTGATGACCGCTGCGACGCTGCTTTACACCTGGCAGAACAACCAGATTTCATCAGTTCAAGGTCCGATGAAAACCATGTCGATGGTGATGCCGGTAATATTCTTGTTCGTGCTGAACTCATTTTCATCCGGCTTAACATTTTACTATTTCGTATCCACCGTAGTCACCTTTATTCAACAGGCGATCATCAAACGATTTGTTGATGAAAACAAGATTCGCGCGATCATGGAAGAAAATAAAAGAAAGAATGCGGCAGGTGGCGGAAAGAAATCCAGGTTTATGAGCAAACTCGAGGAAGCTATGAAAGCCAGTGAGGAAACACGCCGGAAAGCAGAGGAAGAACGCAAGCGCCGCAAAAAATAATCACTCCAAATGGTAGCGTATAATCCTCTAGAAATCAGGCATCAAAGAGAAATCAATAAACTGATTCCCGATATAAAGTAGCGCTATTTGGGTATAAATGTGTGAAGCGATTGTGGATAATCTGTTTCACGGTGTTCCACGTTCCCTATTCTTTTAATCTATATTTGTTGCCCGGTTTTCAATTGGCCGGGCTTTTTATTTTTTTGAAATATTATAACTGAATGGGAAAGATTATTGCGATTGCAAATCAAAAGGGAGGCGTTGGAAAGACGACGACTGCCATCAACCTGGCAGCGAGTCTCGCAGTGCTGGAGAGAAAGACTTTAATAGTGGATGCAGACCCACAGGCTAATTCTACATCTGGTTTGGGTTTGAACCCGAAAGAAATAGAGCATGGAATCTATGAATGTATGGTCGATGACATTGCACCATCAGAAGCTATCCAAAAAACTGACTTGAAATATCTCGATATCCTTCCATCGCATATTGACCTCGTTGGGGCCGAGGTTGAAATGGTAAACATAGAACGCAGAGAAGAGAAGATGAGAGAAGCCCTCGGACGAATTAAGGATGATTATGATTTTATTATTATTGACTGTTCCCCTTCTCTAGGATTGATCACCATCAATGCACTTACCGCTGCCGATTCCGTAATCATTCCCGTGCAGTGCGAATACTTTGCCTTGGAAGGATTGGGCAAGTTGCTCAATACAATTAAGATTATTCAAACCCGGTTGAATCCCAGGTTGGAGATTGAAGGCATACTCCTTACGTTGTATGACTCAAGAACAAGTCTCGGCAACCAGGTCGTTGAAGAAGTGAGAACGCATTTCTCAAAAATGACGTTCAAAACTATAATCCCCCGAAATGTGAAATTGAGTGAAGCTCCGAGTTTCGGGTTACCCGTCATTGTGCACGATGCTGAAAGCAAGGGCGCAATTAGCTACCTTAACCTGGGACATGAAGTACTGGCAAAAAACAGCGTATTAAATTAAGATGAGCAAGAAGAAAGCATTGGGAAGAGGGTTAAGCGCACTGCTTAGCGATAACTCCTCCGATGACCGTTTAGAGGTCGATTCCCTACCGCACGGCATAGCACATACGGAATCCAAACCCCATGCCTCCCCTAGTGGCATGACCGAAATTCCTCTGGATGAGATCGAGGTGAATCCGTTTCAGCCGCGATCTCATTTTGACCATGACGCGTTAGTCGAACTTGCGGAATCCATACGAGTTCACGGCATTATCCAACCCATTACGGTCCGCAAGCTTGCCCACAACCAATATCAGCTCATCTCTGGGGAAAGAAGGTTTCAGGCATCGAAGCTCGCAGAACTCGCCACCATTCCGGCGTATATCAGGGCCGCCAACGACCAACAGATGCTGGAGATGGCGCTCATCGAGAACATTCAACGCGAAAATCTTAACGCCATCGAAATCGCGCTAAGCTACCAGCGATTGATGTCTGAGTGTAGTTTGAAACAGGAAGAATTGGGAGAACGCGTGGGAAAGAATAGGACCACCGTTACGAACTACCTACGATTGTTGAAACTTCCACCTGACATTCAGATAGCGGTCCGCGATAATAAGCTTTCCATGGGGCATGCGCGTGCCATCATCAATGTTGAAGATGCGGATAAACAACTCTACATTTTCAAAAAGACATTGGAAGAAGATCTCTCCGTTCGCAAAGTAGAAGACCTGGTCCGATCGCTTGCTTCAGAAAAAGCTAAACCAGCGCAGGCCGGTCCCCAGGGTGCCACAAAAGAAATAGCACAACTACAATCCAAACTTTCTTCGCATTTTGGCACTCGTGTTGTGGTAAGGAGCGATGGGAAAAAAGGTGACATCAGAATTCCATTCCTCTCTGTGGAGGATCTTAATAGAATTCTTGACATCTTGAAAATGTATTCGTAGAAGTATGATAATTCGTCTGGCCATCATTCTGTTTCTATTGGCAGGTTCAGCAACAACGATGGCCCAGGATTCTTTGACAGTTATTCCAGGCGACACTCTGATTTCAAATGGCCCTGATACTGTGCTGTTAAAATCTTATGCTTCGCGTTACGACCCGCGAAAGGCGTTGCTCTATGCTGCAGTGGTACCAGGCCTTGGACAGATCTACAATAGGAAGTATTGGAAGCTGCCGCTGGTGTATGGTGGATTTTTCGGGATAGGATACGCCATTAACTTTTATCAGGGCAATTACACTGACTACAAGGCAAAATTATTTTACAATCTTGATCACGGCCTTGCAGGCGACAACGACCGAGATACAAATGATCCCAATGCTTATACTACTGGACAGCTCCGGACCATCGTCGACAAGTCGAGACGTGAAAGAGATTTTTGGGTTATCATGATGGGCGCGATGTACATATTACAAATTGTTGATGCACATGTTGATGCGCATTTAAAAGAATTTGACCTTAATCCCACCTTTAAAGTTTCTTTCCGGCCGTCAATGACTCAGGATGAATTACTGGGCAGACAGAATTCGATGGCCGTTGTTATTAAATTTTGATGGTTCCCATTAGAAAAACAACTTTCGAGTCGGAATAACGGGTAAAAAATGCATTTTTGTTCCGAACGATCATGAACATGGATATTATTTTACTCGGCTACGGAAAAATGGGAAAGATTATCGAGAGAGTTGCTCTCGATCGCGGACATCAAATTTCAGCACGGATAGACATCGATAACGCGGAAGATTTTGAAACTTCCTCCGGCGATGTGGCTATTGAATTCTCCCACCCTGATGCAGCATTTGGCAACTTAAAAAAATGCATTGAAAGAAGACTCCCCGTAGTATGCGGCACAACGGGATGGCTAAGCAAAAAATCGGAAATTGAAAGCTTATGCAAGAAACATGGAAGTACCTTCTTTTATGCTTCCAACTATAGCCTTGGAGTCAACATTTTTTTTAAGGTGAATGAATACATAGCGCGGATGATGGACAATCTTTCAGAGTACGAGATTGCCCTGGACGAAATTCATCACGCTGAAAAAAAAGATGCACCCAGCGGAACAGCCATCACCCTTGCCGAGGGAATTATCAATAATGTTAAGCGTAAAAGACAATGGGTAAACCAGAAGACTGGTAAAGCTGAAGACCTTTTTATAGAATCATTCCGCATCGACCAGGTACCTGGGACCCATATTGTAAAGTATGAATCTGCAATTGATGACATAGAAATCAAACACATCGCCCATTCGCGCGAGGGATTTGCAAAGGGTGCTGTAATGGTTGCAGAATGGATAAAAGACAGGAAAGGCATTTATACGATGGACGATTTCCTGAGATTTTAGCTCCGTTAATAGTTATCCGTGGAGTGTGCGTCTCATACGCGTGTGCCCATTCTAATAACTAATAACATTAACTAATAACTCTCTTCCGCGTACGCATTCCGATATCAGACCCGATTAACGGATAACGAATAACTATTAACGGATAACGGATAACGAATAACAGATCAATTATTTTCACTTTCTTTGCACGTTTTAATTAAGAATCAACTCATATGAATTGGCAGTTTTGGAAAAAGAAGGAGTCTCACGAGGAAAAACCGAAATCTAAGGTTCGCGAGTGGTGGGATGCCATCTTGTTCGCAGTGATCGCTGCTACCCTAATCCGCTGGCTGATCATGGAGGCATACACGATTCCAACGCCATCAATGGAGAATTCGCTTTTGGTAGGTGATTTCCTGTTTGTCAGCAAGTTCCATTACGGCACACGCACAACAACCACTCCCCTTCAGATACCCTTAACGCATCAAAAAATCTGGTTCACAAATATCCCCTCCTATCTTGAATGGATTAAACTGCCACAATATCGTTTGCCGGGTTTTACTCATGTGAAACGTAATGATGTGGTTGTTTTCAATGTGCCGCCGCGAGGGCTCAATGAGGGTGTAGACTATCCTATTGACCTCAAAACAAACTACATTAAGCGCTGTGTGGCTGCCGCAGGAGATACCTTGGTTATAAAGGATCGAAAGGTATATACCAATGGTGAACTTCTTGAAAATCACCCGGAAGTCCAGTATAGCTACCTGGTAACATCAGATGGGCCTATAAATGAACGCAACCTGATTAAACTAGAACTTGGCCCTGAGGACTATCAGGTATCAGGGAGGCAACAGGATGGCAGCTTCGTATATCTGATGTGGCTAACGCAGCAAAAGGTTGATGAATTGAAAGCGCTGCCCTATATCAAGGGGGTTAATTTGCAAACACGCAGCGATGAAGATGGTATTCTTCCCTACTCAAGCTATTATGATTGGAATGGCAATACAGGCGATGCCGACAAGATTGTGAGTTGGTCTACGGACAATTTTGGGCCACTTTGGATACCAAAAGAAGGAGCTACGATCAGTATTAACGACTCAACCCTTGCTCTTTACGGTCCTACCATCAAGTTATATGAACATCACGACGATGTTAAGATTGACAACAATACGCTTACTATCGATGGAAAAGTGGTGACGGAATATACGTTTAAGCAAAACTACTATTTCATGATGGGCGACAACCGCCATAATTCCCTGGATTCCCGGTTTTGGGGATTTGTACCGGAAGATCATATCGTCGGAAAGGCATTCTTCATCTGGCTATCCATTGACAGAAATGCAAGCTTCCTTCACAAGATAAGATGGAGTAGATTCTTTAAGTTGATCCGTTAGATCTGCCTGTTCACAAGCCAGGAACTTCGAACCAGCAATCAGACGGCAATCTTACCAGTCAATTTCCTTTAGACCCTTACTCTTGAGGTACTCGTTTGCCTTACTAAAATGCTTGCACCCAAAAAAACCCCGGTCAGCAGAAAATGGGGACGGATGCGCCGACATCAATACCAGGTGTTTGCTTCGGTCAATTATTTCCCCCTTTCGTTGAGCGTAAGCGCCCCAAAGAAGAAATACCAGGTGCTCCCTTTCGGTTGCCAATTTCCTGATGACAGCGTCAGTGAACGTTTCCCAACCCTTATTTTGATGAGAACCTGGCGAGAATGCGCGAACCGTCAAGGTGGCGTTTAGCATGAGCACACCCTGTTTTGACCAACGCGAGAGATCGCCTGAGCTAGGGATAGGCTTGCCCAGATCCTCACGAATTTCCTTAAAAATATTCATTAAGGATGGTGGTATCCTGACACCATCCCTGACTGAAAAGCTTAGCCCGTTCGCCTGCCCCTGACCATGATATGGATCCTGACCGATGATCACAACTTTGACGTCGTCAAACTCGCAGCAATCGAATGCATTGAAGATTTCCTTTCCAGGCGGGTAGACTATTTGAGTTTTATATTCTTGCTTTACAAAGTCAATTAGGCTACTGAAATAGGGTTTTTCAAATTCCTCGGCAAGTCTGGACTTCCACCCTGGAACCATTTTTACATCCATGACGTCAAAACTAAAAGCAATCGTCGAAATCGGCAAAGGGAGGATTACCTGAAAATTGGTGATTGAAGAAAAACATCTTTAAAACTGACCTCTGCAATATTTTGTTAAGAATTCATTAGCTTAACTTGCGATTTGCAAAAAATTAATATTTTTGAAGCGATATGGTGACTGAAATTACTCAAGGCATAAAGGTAAGTGTGGAAACAGAGTATCAACCGGCGTACTCTAGCCCCAGTCAATATCACTATGTATTCACCTATCGCATATCAATCGAAAACCACAGCGAATACACCATCCAACTATTGCGCAGACACTGGCACATTTATGATGCAGGATTCAGTCAGCGCGAAGTAGAAGGCGAAGGTGTTGTTGGCCAGCAACCGGTGCTCGAACCGGGGCAGGTTCATCAATACGTTTCTGGATGTAACTTGAAGTCTGGATTGGGCAAAATGATTGGTACATACCTGATGGAACGCGTGGTAGACGGAGTCACTATGCAGGTGAATATTCCTGAGTTCACAATGATTGCTCCGATCAGGCTCAACTGAGTGAGTCGAAAACTATTTCAGCTAAAATCGTTTTTCAATTACTGGCTTGATGCGGTCGATGAACATTCGCTGCACTCTCCTTTCCTCTTTCAATTCTACACCCGCGTAGTTAAACAAAAAACAACTGCGGATGAATGGCAGCACCTACGTCAAACATTGTCACACGACAATCGAATAATCAAAGTAACAGATCTGGGCGCTGGGTCTGTCCGTATGAATAAGAGTGATCGAAAAGTGTCAGATGTTTTCCGTTTTACGACCTCATTACATAGGTTTTCTTCACTTTATGCACGGATCATACATCACTTTCATTTCAGAAATGTAATCGAACTGGGAACCTCTGTCGGTGTCAATGCGATGTACATGGCTAAGGCTTCCAATGAAGTTAAACTGGCCACCTTTGAAGGATCACCTGAAATTGCCAGAATTGCCAGAACGATGTTTAGCGATAATGCTATTGAAAACATTGCGTTAATCGAAGGAAATATTGATGCAACGCTAGAACCCTATCTCGAAACAATTGATCAATTGGACTTCGCGTTAATTGACGCTAACCACCGCTTTGAACCAACGGTGCGCTATCTGGAGCTAATGCTAAGAAAGGTTCATGCGCATAGCATAATCGCTATCGATGATATTCACAATTCGCACGAAATGGAACGCGCGTGGCGCAGCATACAAAAGCACCACCTTGTTTACACCACGATCGACTTGTATCGCTGTGGTCTTGTCTTCTTCAACCCATCTTTAACCAGGCAAAATGTTGTTTTACAATTTTAGGTTTTGAATTGCAGTTCAAGAAAACTTATTTTTGCCGTTTCATCCTTAAAACCATGAACGAACCGACCTCCACGTCCTATCAGGCTCCAAAGAGAAGTAACCGTAACGCGATCATCATAGCGATCCTATCAATTGTTGTGGTTGTACAAGGCATAAAGATTTACCTGGACACTAAAGAAAAGCAACAAATCAATACCGATTTGACGTCAACAAGGGAGGAATTGGCAACCACCGAACAACGTCTTAGGGAAATTGGCGCTGAGCTTGATCAAAAGATAGCTGAGATCACAAAGCTGGGAGGCGATGTTACAGATCTTCAAAAAGCAAAATCCGACATTGAAGCGGAACTCAATCGCTCAAGAAGAGCAACCGGGCAGGAGATAAAAGCGCTTAAGGACAAGGTTGAAGGATATGAAATGCTCTTAAAAAACAAAGATGAAGAGATACAAAAGCTCCAATCAGTTAACAAAGAGTTACTAACCGAAAACACAACTTTAAAGGTTGAGAAAAATACGCTGGGCGATTCCATTAACAGGCTTAGCCAAAGCAAAGACATATTGGCTACAAAAGTTGCAATAGCCTCTCAGCTCAAGATTGAAAACTTTAGCATTGTAGCGCTTAATGACAGAGGAAAAGAACGCCAGTCTCCTTTCAGAGCGCGACAGATTGCTCAACTCAAAGTTGAATTCAACATTGCAGAAAACAATGTCGCGCCTGTCGAAGGAAAGAAAATTATGATCCGGATCATCGACGAGAATGGACAGGTTCTTTTTGATGTTGCGCGTGGTTCAGGAACGTTTCTCCTTAATGGTAAAGAAGAATTTTATACAGCTTCTCAGGAAATTTTGTTCGATAATACCAGACAACGCTTGTCCTTCTTGTACGACAAAGGTTCTGAGTTTGCAGACGGCAGCTATACACTTGAGGTTTATGCCGACGATTATATTATGGGTCGCGGCGAGTTTGTTGTAAAGTAAGGTATAAGGTATAAGGTATAAGGTATAAGGTGTTAGTGCTGCCTTTGGGGTCTAATCCTTACTCCTTATACCTTATACCTTATACCTTATACTGTCCGCCCGCCTACCTTTTCCCGCACAAATCATTTAGGATCAAACTCTACAATAACAGAATCTGTAAGGAGACTGGGTAAAGAATATCCACCGGCGTCTACCTCGACATCTGGTAACTTACCC
>JAEZBX010000149.1 GCA_023412765.1 Bacteroidota bacterium | reverse complement strand
GTCGAATGTATGGTATGCAGGCAAATGAAATTGCATCTCAAATCAAAACCTATTTGAGTACGTTCGGTTTGATTGAAAAGAAGAATAAGATGGTTTCTACTTTTTCTGGTGGAATGAAAAGAAGGTTGAACCTGATTGCTGCGATTCTTCATAAGCCAAGACTTATTATTCTTGATGAACCAACGGCTGGAGTAGACGTACAGTCGCGAAACCTGATACTGGATTTTCTGGACACCATTAAACTACAGGGTACAACCATCATTTATTCCTCTCATGTGCTCGAAGAAGCTGAACGAATTTGTTCTCACCTCGGCATAATTGATGAAGGGAAGTTGATCACGTCGGGTACGAAGGCTTCCATTCTTAGAGCACATGGCGACTGCAAAAATCTCGAGGAAGTCTTTCTTAAATTAACAGGCAGAAATATTCGCGATTGAAAATACTATCAACCATATACAAAGAGTTTCTGTTGCTCATTCGCGATCCTGGCGGGCTGGCGCTGATATTTATTATGCCGCTGGCTCTTGTTATCGTTATGGCATTGGTACAAGACGCGCCATTTCGCGATTACCAGGAAGTTAAGCTGGAGGTTCTGTTTGTTGACAACGACAGGGATTCGTTAAGCGCCAAGATCAGAAATGCGTTCAAGGCATCACCAAATGTTCAACTCATTGTCAGTACTGATACGACATCGGCTAAGGATTTAGTGCAGGCTGGCAAATTCAAGGCAGCAATCGTATTGCCACCAAAAGCAACTTTGGAATTAAGAAAGAGGACAAATCAGCTGATATCTAATGTATTTGCAAATTTTGGTTTGATTGAGGAAACAGATTCCAGTGTGCTCCCTGCTATTGATATCAGGATCTTTTATGACCCTGCTATTAAATCGAATTATAAACAAACGTTATCCTCCGCGGTCGAGAAAATTGCAGCAAACGTTCAAACGGAATGGATTTTAGATGAGCTTCAGCAACAACTGAGCGAAGGAAGGTCCGAGCAACCCGAAAGATTATCATTCGATATCAGCAAGATTATGAGGGTCGATCAGCGGTATGCTTCAGAAGCAAAATATGAAGGTATCATGTTAAATTCTGTACAGCACAATGTACCAGCCTGGACAATGTTTGCAATGTTTTTCATTCTTTATCCACTCGCAGGAAATTTCATAAAGGAACGAGAGGAAGGTAGCATGCTTAGACTAAGGTTGATCTCTGGGTCACAATGGCCCGTGATCTCTGGTAAATTTGTATTCTATTTTCTCGTTTGCCTCATCCAGTTTTTGCTCATGATAATAGTAGGCATTTTAATAATGCCATTGCTCGGATTGACAAAGCTGATCTTAGGCGACAACCCTATGGGCATTCTGTTAACTGCCTGCTCCGTTGCAATGGCTGCCACTGGATACGGTGTTTTGATTGGTGTTTACTTCCGCACAGCGCAGCAGGCACTTTCCTTTGGATCAGTGTCGGTCGTGATCCTGTCGGCAATTGGTGGTGTTTGGGTACCCGTGTACATAATGCCCGAAATTTTACAGACGGTTAGTCGATTTTCTCCAATGAGTTGGGGGTTGGAATCCTTTAATGATTTATTTTTGCGACAAGCCTCGATACACGCAATTTTACCAAATGTTTTACGATTGATGGGTTTTGCCCTGGTTGCATTGGCTACCAGCGTTGTAATCCATAAGTCACGAACAGTTGTGTAACGAATTTAAAAACTAAGCCATGAGCCAAACAGTAGATGAACTTGTAGTAGAACTCCGGGAAGAACTTATCAAGCAATTGAATTTGGAGGGAATGCTTCCGGAAGGTTTTGATGAAAATACACCGCTGTTTGGGGAAGGTCTCGGACTTGATTCCATCGATTCCCTCGAGCTTGTAGTTTTGCTCGATCGCAACTATGGCATTAAGCTAAAAGATCCCAAAGAGGGGCGCCATGTATTTCAAAGTATCCGGACTATGGCGGAATACATTGCCAAGAACCGAACGCAGGTATGAGTCAACGTGTGTTCATCACAGGTTTCGGCATCATCACATCCATAGGTAAGAACGCAGAAGAAAATTTCCGGTCTCTTGTAAACCGTAGCCATGGTTTTGGTGCGATTGAGTTACTGGAAACTATTCATAGAAACACAATCTCTGCCTGCGAAATCAAGCTCACCGAAGAAGAGCTTTGTACGCTTGCCAGTGTTCAACAGCACGACGGTTTTACTCGCACATCTTTACTAGGAGTTATCGCATTGAATGAGGCAGTCCGCAGTGCTAACCTTTCACCAGTTGAAATTAAAAATTCAGGTCTTGTTTCAGCTACAACAACAGGCGGCATAAGGGAGTTTGAAACCTACTTTGATGGTCTGATGGATCCAACCGTGACCGGTGATTTCGTTCGCTTTACCGACACGGCGACTTCAGGTGAGCACTGCGAAAGAATGGCTGACCATCTGGGCATAAAGAAATATCTTGGCACGATCAGCACCGCTTGTTCTTCGTCTGCAAACTCTGTGATGCATGGTGCACAACTAATCAAGAATAATAAACTGGACAGAGTAATCTGTGGAGGCACCGAAGCGCTGTCAAAATTCACACTCAATGGATTCAACACATTGATGATTTTGGACAGTAATCATTGCAGGCCTTTTGATGCTACACGCAACGGACTGAATATTGGCGAAGGCGCGGCATACCTGGTGCTTGAATCGGAATCAGTGGTGGTTAAGAGCGGTAAAAAACCGATTGCCGAACTTAAAGGCTATGGGAATGCGAATGATGCATTTCATCAAACGGCGTCTTCCCCGGATGGTGCGGGTGCTTATCTTGCTATGCAACAAGCTTTAACCTCGGCAGGAATAAAATCGAATGACGTAGACTATATCAATGCCCACGGTACGGCTACTGAAAACAATGATCTTTCAGAAGGTCTGGGCATAAAACGGCTCTTTGGAGAATCTATTCCATTGTTCAGTTCGACAAAGCCGTATACTGGGCACACGCTGGCAGCAGCCGGGAGCGTCGAAGCTGTTTTCTGCCTGCTTTCCTTAACCAGGGAAATGATTTGGCCAAACATCAATTTTAAGAATACCATGCCGGAGCTGAACCTCCAGCCGGCTGTTGAATTGAAAAAGATTAAACTAAAGAATGTCTTGTCCAATTCGTTTGGGTTTGGTGGCAATACGTCTTCTTTACTATTATCATCGGTGTAGGCATGGCAGAAAAAACGGGACCCTACTACATTAACGGCGCAGGTATCATTTCTCCGCAGAAGACTTTTGATCCGGATGATTTCCTTTCGCAGGTAGTCGAGTATGACCACAACGTTTTGACATGTGTCACACCCGATTTTAAGGCATACATAAATCCGATCCAAATGCGGCGTCTTAGTCGCATGCTACGCATAGGATTATCAGCGGCCACAATTTGCTTGCGCGATTCCGGCATCAAGTCTCCGGATGGAATTATTACAGGCACCGGATATGGATTTTTGGAAGAGACTGCAAAATTTCTCAATGAGGTTTTAAACCAGTCTGAGAAACAATTGACACCAACGTATTTCATGCAAAGCACCTCGAATGCCCTTGCCGGACTCGTAGCATTAACTTTCAAATGCATGGGATTTAACAATACCTATGCTAGCAAAGGTTTTGGGATGGAGAATGCATTGCTGGATGCAATGATGCAATTGAATCAGAATCCACAGGCAAATTTTCTTATCGGCTCCTACGATGAAGCGGCAGATGTACAGTATAGGGCAAGCATTCGTGCCAGGCATTTTAAAGTTGAGCATGTGAATAACCTTCGGTTATTTGACACGAACACAAAAGGGTCTATTCAAGGAGAAGGCGCAGCATTCTTCCTGCTCTCCGGCACACCTTCTCCGTCGACCTGGTGTTCAATTCGCGATCTTCATGTGGTGTATAAACCTGAAGCTGACGAGTTGCTGAACGAACTTCAGGCATTCTTGAAAAACAACAACATCACAAGCACCAATATTGACGTAGTGATCAATGGTGCAAGTGGCGATGTCGACCATGATGTAATTATAAATAATCTCATAAAGAATGTTGTTCCAGAATCACTGGAGATAAGATTTAAGCATCTTTGCGGCGAATACTCCACGTCAACTTCTTTTGCGACGTGGCTGGGTGCGTCTATTCTCAAGAAACAAGAAATACCGGCGGCGGTCAGAATTCGCCCCCAATTAGATCCAAAAGGATTAGAGACTCTGCTTGTCATCAATCAGTACATGGCAAAAACTTTTACCTTTATTTTGATGAAACGTTGATTAAATTGTCTACAGAACTTCAATCTTTCCTGAAAGCATCTTATTTATCTTCGTTTACATCTAATTCGACAAAAGGTTTTTCCGGGGCAGGCTTGAGGGGCGTGTTCATCCAATACTCGGAATCGTCGAGCGAAATGTTTTTTCTTAAGCTTTCCGACAACGGCATATCTTTTTTAACGTACAGGCTATCCGGTAAATTTGATTCGTATTCCGTTGCCTTTTGCACAAAAATTTCTCTGAACTGATTAACGGGTATATAATTAACTTTATTTAGCAGCCTTCCGTCGGTATCATATATTTCTTTGAATTTTAGAGCAAAATCGCTTGTGGCATCTCCAGCATTCTTTGGAAACAAGTAGCTGTGTATCTGCAAGTATACAGAATTGGCTAGTTCTCCCCTGTTAACATTTCCGGCCCTGACGTCTGTAATTACCAATGGCTTGCCCCTATACGACAATTCATAATTCTTAATATCAAGCGCTGATTCTACCGATGGAATTTTATTAAAAATGATCTCCATAGCTCTCATGATCTTAACATAAGAAACCTCGCGCACTTCAAAATCGAGCGGGTCTCTTAGTGAAAAGAAATTATTGAACGACAAATAATTAAGCCGCATTGATGGCCCCGCGCGGCTATATTCAACCTGAATATCGTAGAGCGTCTTTTCCTTTGAGTTCTCTAGCTCGTATGTGGTGTATTCCATTTTATGGATAGCATAATTTCCATGCTCGATGTAAATTTTTCCCCTGGCCACGTGCTGCTCTCCGGAAGCAAAATCTCGTGTATGAAAAGATATCTGATACAATGGGGTTTCATTCAGAAAAATGGTCCGATCTAGATTGAACTTATGATTTACAGTAAAGTCTTTCTCTAACATTCCTACAAATGAATAAGAAGGTATTTGATAATTTCGAAGCGCATCATGTACCCGCAAGATCACCAACTCGTTTCCTCCGTAATGATATAACCTAGCACCAGGAATAAATTTAGTCCTAAAATTGTCGTAAGGTATTTCCGTTGTGGTGTCCCTGCTAAAATCTTCATTCCGTTTGTAGTCGTAAAGCAACATCTTTGTTGTCAATTGATCATTAGATACGAATCCTTCATCATAAACTTCGACTATTGCTTCGTTTAAATTGATGTATTGATTATCGCGCATCTGGTAATCACGATAGTATGCAACATAAGATTCCGGGGAAGAAGAATAATTGTATGGAATGTTCCTGATGGCCGAGCGAACAATACTAAGCGCATTCATTCTTCGTCCGCGTGCTCTGATTTCGACTTCTCCAAGCTGTAAAGTTGCTTCGTTCATCCGAATAAGCTGAATTCGGTCTTCCCGTAATTGGCCGATGAGAAACTTCGTTGTTACATATCCGATACATGAAACAACTATGGTGTCAACCTTTTCGCTATACCTTAAAGGGATTCGGAAATCGCCTTCAGTATTTGAGACCAGCCCCATGGTTCCCTGTTGGCCTTTTCCTTTCAACAGTATCGTAGCAAATGGAATCGGCGTACCAGCTTTACTATCGATGATCCTTCCCTTCAACGTTGGCTCCTGACCAAGTGATGCAGTAGATAGTAGCATGCATGCGATGATTATTAGAATGGTACTGAGGTAGCGCATAACGCGGTGATCTATGATGTCATCGTATCAGGCAGAAGTTAAGGAATAAATCTTGACGGACAATGCAGTGATTGGATAGGAGGAATAGGGAATAAGGAATAAGGAATAAGGAGTAAGGTACGCACGTAGATATCCGACCTTATACCTTATACCCTATACCTCGTTTTTTGTGCAGGCAAACCAGGAGGTATAGGGTATAGGGACGGGACATCAGAATCCCTCGTCATCAGCCTCGGGAATCTCCTGATCCTTCTTAGGTTCCTCAGTTGGAGGAAGATCTGTATCATCAGTCTTCTTCTTTCGCTGTGGAGGAGTTCTCTTTTTGCGCTCCTGTTTTGGCGCGTCTGTCTTCTCGGGTGTAGTCTCAACATCTTGCTGCGCAGGTTGTGTTTCGTCTGGCGCAGGTTGAGTATCGCGATCGGCAGGTGAAGTATTTACAGGTTCACGTTGCGTAGGTACTGGAATTGTCTGCACTGGCTCGCGTTGGAAGTCCGGCGTCTGTGCAGGCGCAGCATAGTCTGTTAAGTCATAAGGAACGTCAATACCAAGGTAATCTCTCCTAAACCGGTTTATGAAAGTCAGAGTTTCATCGTCACTTCCCGGGATAAATGCGACCTCTCCTATTTTTGCTTTGCCTCCATTGGTTCTCTTTGAAATGATGTCATTGAAATCTGAAGTTGAGGCATGTACCAACAGTCTATTGTCCTCAAGCCCGAAGTAATACCAGGCTTCCGGGGAAGCTTTGATGAACACATTGAACACGGGTCCTCCATCTTCAGTTTTCTTAATTTCCATAAATCCTTCAAACGAACCATTGATATCATTTCTTCCGATGTTCGATAACCCTAGTTTACCTTCGCTATAAAAAGCTTTATGCTTTGCTGACCATTTCAGATTGATGTTTGAAAACACTAACGGCCTGGCTAGCGGCGCCAAAGTTCCGAGGGAGACATATCCCTGTAAGCTCCTTTGTTCGTAGTCTTTTACAGCACGCTCACCGAGGAAGTCTGCAATTTTATAAAGAAGCTCGGTTTGGTCACCCAATCCTTCGTCAGCTCCTTCATTCTTGATCACGTCCTGAATTTGCTTTGCCATCAGGTCAAAAGCCTGGATAGGAACGTTTGAGTCGACCATCAAAAACGAATTCATCTTCACCTCATTGGTCTGCATGCTACCCTGACCTATCGCCGAGGCAGTGATGTTGAAATCCTTATTTCCACGAAACAAGTTAATCGGACCCTCAAACCTCACTTGCATCTTATCGTCCTGGTAGGCAAATACTTTTCCCGAAAGTTTATTTCCACGCGCTTTCTCGACGTCTTCTATCTTAAATTCTTTAGATGCAGTGTCATAATACATCATACCCTCCGGCAAGAAAAAGTCTTCATCATCGGGCGACTTCTTGTTATTCAAAAAAGTAAAATACAGATCGTTGTCGTTCGATCCGACATGCAAACCGGCATTGACATCAGAACCATCTTCAGTCGTCGCCGTATTGAAGTCGATCAGCACGTCAGTTTCGTCACCGGTTTGGCTATACGTAATCCAGCTGTTGTAATTTTCAATATTCTTAATATCGAGCTTAACAAACCCAGTGAGTTGCAAAGCTGGCCGCGTAGCATACATGATCATGTCGCCTTTGTAAAACATTCCCGCACCCAACACCAGGTTTTGCTTAGCGGCAACCGAACCAGTGGCAACTGTCTGCATTTGTGCAACAGGTGCATTCCTCCGCGATGATCGTCTGGTTGCCTCCTCAGCGCTAATGGGCTCCAAATGAAAGTCTGTCATCTTGATGGCAAATGTGTCATTCAAGAAATTCACATATTGATAGGTTGCGTAGCCTGAAAATTCCTTTCTTGATACAATATCGACGACACCCTCCGTCAGACGGTGGTATCCATTCAATGTATCCAGCACTATCGTTGTATTTTTCAGCGTGCCAATCTTGGCATTCTCAAGAATCAACACCTCATTATTTTCAGGAGTGATCTTCGCATCTGCTACAATGATGTATGGGATTCCACTCACTTTTA
>JAEZBX010000130.1 GCA_023412765.1 Bacteroidota bacterium | reverse complement strand
CGTTGCGTTGCCATAACCCGCTTCCTGGCGCGTGGAACATTAATGAGGTGCTTGAACATATTATGCTTACGAATCATTACTTGCTTATCATTATAGATAATGCCAGGACAAAGGCTTTGGCCAAGAGTCAGGGTGCATCGGTTTCAATTGAGTTTCCGTCTGACTATTCGCTGGGCAGCGAAGCTATGCTTCAAATCGCAGACCCAGATGCATTTCCGTGGCAGCGTCCTGAGCACCATCAGCCCACGGGTAAAGTCGGCCTGTATGAAGTACGACGCGAGATCAGAAATCAATTAAATAAATGCCTGATAACGCTCGATTATTTACCTAACGGTGAGGGTATACTGCATCGAACGACAATGAATGTAAATAATCTGGGGAAGCTGGACGTGTATCAGTATCTCTATTTCTTGATGCTCCACGCACAACGACATCTCAGGCAGATGGAAAAGAATGAAAATAGTTTCATGAAACTGCATGAAGAAGACAGTTTTGTGTAGTTGATGCGCACAATACAGCATCTGAGTTTGCTATGTTACTTCCACCATTTTTTGTCGGGGAAGTGACTTGCATCCAGTGATATAGGCTCACCGATAATTGGAGTCGCAATGGGCATATTTTCCTTTTGTGCGGCGACAGTCACACGCTCGATGGGGTCCATCCAGGTGTGCATCGCTAATGCGAATGCTCCCCAGTGAATTGGCATCATGGCTTTTGCCTTCAAGTCTTTGGCTGCCTGCACTGTCTCTTCCGGCATCATGTGGATATCTTTCCATAGCTCATTGTACTGTCCGCATTCCAGCATGGCAAAGTCGAACGGGCCATAGCGTTGACCGATTTCAGAAAAGTGTGGGCCATATCCACCATCGCCACTAAAATATATGTTGGTATTTTCTGTCTTCACGATCCATGAAGCCCAAAGCGTAGCAAATCTGTCAAATACCCCTCGTCCGGAAAAATGGCGGGCTGGGGTACACACGAATGTAAACCCATCGACAGTGGATTGTTCCCACCAGTCCAGCTCAGTGATTTTGCCAGGCTCAATTCCCCATTCTTCCAAGTGTGTTCCAACACCTATCGGCGTATAAAAATGAGTTGTCTTTTTAGAAAGCTTCACAATCGATTCATAGTCAAGGTGGTCGTAGTGATCATGCGAGATGACAACGACGTCTATACGCGGCATTTCGTCAAGGGTTAGTGGTAGCGAGCTAAAGCGTTTGGGTCCGAGCCATGGATGAGGTGCCGGCGACGGACCCAGCATCGGATCGAATAAGATTCTCTTTCCATCAATCTCCAATAAACAAGCGGAATGCCCCAGCCAGGTAATTCGCTTTAACCCTTTGCCTTGCATTGCTAATGTAACCGGATCGATTTTTTTAAACGGGAGGCTTTGAGAGGGCTCCAACATCTCCTCTCGATTAAAAAAGAACTTGTATGCAATTTTTGCTGTGGCGCGAAATCCCATATCTAACGAGGTGGGTATAGCATTTACAAATACTCCATCCTGATATTGACTGGACCGCGAATACAATAGTTTTTTATCATTCGATGCAGATCCACCGAATTGTGGGCTAAAGTTTAAGAATAGCGTCCCTGCGACAATAATGAGTACAAGCAGCGCTAGAAGCAGCGCGCCAATGATTTTGAAAAATCGTTTAACAGCTTTCATCCATGTGTGAATATCTTTTATGACGCAACTGCTACAGTTTTATTTGACAGTCCGTAGCTTTAATAGAAATGCATTCCATCAATTACAGGTTGCTTCAAAATAATTAAGAAATACTTAGTACGTTCGATTCCGCACATATTTGTTCGGATTCAATCTCCATAAGTACACAAAAAAGCCTTTAAGCTTCGATTTTCCTACTGGTACTAAATTGGTTATATGGACAGCCGTATGGGAAATCTATGCTAAAAAACTACTTAAAGACACTCACTCGCACGCTCCTGAGGGACAAGGTTAGCACGGCAATCAATGTTGCAGGACTTATGCTTGGCATAACCAGCTGCACAATTCTTTTTTTGATTCTTAAAGACGGTGCCAGCTACGATAAGCACCATCGGAATTTTGACCGAATATACCGCGTAGTATCGCAATCGTCTGAGAACGGAAGAGTCACTTATACTCAGGGTATACCACCTGCTCTTCCCGAAGCATTCAGAAATGATTTCCACGCCGCAGAGCAGGGTGTGTTTACTTCATACAGGAGGTCGTCTATGATCGCCGTCGAGCAAGTCGATGGTACTCTTAAGAAATATGAAGAACCAAAGGGACTGGTAATTACCGAACCTGCCTTTTTTAAAATTTTCGACAGAAAAATGATTATTGGTGATGCTGGAAAATGCATTGACGAACCGAACGAAGCGATCATTTCTCACAAATGGGCCACCAAATATTTTCAGAGCGACGAAAATGCAATCGGAAAGACAGTTCGTTTTGAAGATCACGACTATAGTATCAGAGGGGTAATGGAGGACTATCCTTCTACCACGGATCTGCCATTTGATCTTATGCTGTCTTACATAACAACTAAGGCGTCATTTGAGGCTGCCGGTTGGAATGGCGTTTCAGACAACGACAATTTCTACTTTATGCTCAAAGAGGGTGAAAGCATTCAGAGCGTGCAATCTCTGATTCCTGGGTTTGTTGCAAAGTACAATGGCGAAGGGGATGCGAATACAGGTGAGGAGACCTACCTGATTCAATCGCTTAGCGAAGTTCATACCGATTCAAGATTTGGCAATTATAACAAAAAGATGCCGGCGGCTGCAAAAATATCTTTTACAGTGATTGGTATTTTTCTCATGTTGATGGCGTGTATTAATTTTATTAATCTCACCACGGCGGAGGCTGTAAGGCGTACAAAAGAAGTAGGCATTCGAAAGGCGTTGGGAAGTTCGCGACAACAATTGATCTTGAAATTTACGGGCGAAACTTTTGTGGTAACGGCACTGTCCGTTGTTATATCTCTGGGCCTTGTACAATTGTTGCTTCTACCGGTGAATTCCTTTTTGGACATGTCGTTGTCCATGGATTTTAGCGATTACCGTATGTGGTTGTTCTTAATCACAATTACAGTAGCCGTATCGTTGTTTTCAGGAATTTATCCCGCATTTGCAATTTCCAGGTTTAAGCCTGTCGAAGTCCTGAAAGGTAGGCTGGATGTGAAAAACAGATCTGGATTCAATCTCAGACGTGGCTTGGTAGTACTGCAATTTTTCATTTCACAATTGTTCCTTATCGGCACGATAGTCGTGTTCGAGCAAATGGATTTCATGGAAGAACAGGACCTTGGCTTTCGCAAAGATGAAATAATTACAGTGCCTATTCCGGAGCGAGATGATCTTGCCGACCGAACAAAAATGCGTGCTTTAAAGAATGAGGTTATTCGCTTATCAGGTGCAAGGGCGGCCAGTCTAAACTATTCGCCACCATCATCGGCTGGTGTACTTAGTTCGGGATTCAAGGTGTTGGAAAAGGGAGAGGAGTTGAGCGCCCAAGTCAAACAAGTGGATGGAGATTACCTGGATTTATTTGATATCAAGGTATTGGCGGGTGCAAAACTTGGAGATGTGGATAGCATGGCTGGTTTTGTTGTGAATGAAAAACTGGTGCAGATAGCGGGCTATGCGCAAAACGAAGACCTGGTCGGAAAGGAGATTGAATTTTGGGGAAAGAAACTTCCGGTAATCGGCGTTGTAAAGGATTTTAATACACGTTCCCTTAGCAAGCCGATGGAGCCAGTTATACTTATGAATGACATTGGTGGCTATGGAAACCTTTCTATTCAAATTGCACCCAAAGACATGCAGGCAACCATCAGGCAAATCCAGAAACTATGGGAGTCAAGATATCCTGAATACATTTTCAAGTATGAATTTCTGGATGAACAGGTTAACAATCTTTATCGCGGAGAACGCAAGATGAGTCAAATGATAACGGTCTTTTCGTTTGTTGCGATCTTCATTGGATGCCTCGGTTTGTTCGGACTGATTTCATTTATGGCTAACCAAAAAACCAAGGAAGTGGGAATCCGTAAAGTTCTGGGAGCGTCCGTCAATAGCATTGTCTTTCTTTTCCTAAAAGAATTCTTCAAACTCATAGCCATTGGATTTGCGCTGGCCGCTCCTGTAAGCATGCTGATAATGAATGAATACCTAAAAGAATTCGCGTACAGGATCAACCTTAGTCCCACTATCTTTATTACCGCCCTGGGCTCAACAATGCTAATAGCTATCATTACCGTAGGTTTCAGATCATTCACGGCAGCTTCGGCAGATCCTGTCAAATCCCTACGAAACGAATAAAAACTAGAATCCGAGCCTGTCACGCCGATGTCCAGCTGCACCACTTAAACACCTAAACACTTAAACACTTAAACACCTTTAACAAGTCGCGGTCATCATCAATAAATCATCTTACCATGTACAAAAACTATTTTACCATCGCGTGGAGAAACATGGAGTTTCAAAGGTTCTACTCGTTCATCAAAATAGGAGGGTTCGCGCTTGGATTAGCCACGTGTATCGTCATTGCGCTATTTATACGGCATGAACTAAGTTACGATAAGCATTACAAGGACATTGATAATATTTATCGCCTTTACAGCGATGAGTCTGGACCCGATCGAGGCAAGAGGACTGCATTTCCGGCACCACTGGCATCGCTTGTGAAAGACAACTTTCCCGAGGTAGAATTGGCAGCGAGGTTGATTCCGTACAAGTGGTATAATGCGGGACAAAATCTTGTAAGGCGAGACGATCAACTTGAAAACACTTACGAAGAAGGATTTGCCTATGCTGACAACGCCCTGCTGGAAATATTGGAAATACCCATGATCTACGGGTCACAGTCTAGTGCGTTACTTCAGCCTAATACCATCGTCATATCAAAAGAAAAAGCGGATAAATACTTTCCAGGCGAAGATCCCATAGGAAAGGTGCTAGTCTTGAATAATGAAAAAGAGGCCAGCTACACCGTTGGCGGAGTAATGGAAGATTTCAAGCCGACATCACATCTTCAGTTTGATTTTTTTCTGACGTTATCCGGAAAAGAATTCTGGCAGGGCGAACAAACAAGCTGGTGCTGCTGGAACTATAATCCTTATATCAAGTTAAAGCCAGGTACAGATTATCAAGCCTTTGAATCTAAGCTTCAATCACTGAAGAAGGTTTACATCGATTATCTGATCAAAGAGAAGAATCAATCTGTCGATGACGTCAGGAAATACTATTCATTCCGTGTCCAGCCGGTCAAAGATATATATCTTCATTCAAATGAGATCCATGATATTATTCCTCACGGGGATATACGTTACATCTGGATGTTTGGAGGAATTGCTG
>JAEZBX010000059.1 GCA_023412765.1 Bacteroidota bacterium | reverse complement strand
TAACATGGGGAGTACAAATCCCCGACATTATTATTAACTTCGAATACAAATTACGGCGCGTGATTACTTCATTGACTTACTGGTGAGCGATTAGGTGAGCTTGATTTTTTCTGCTTCTCTTTCTTGTTGTAAATGAATCCGTTAGAAAACATTTACAATCCCTGCCGGGGCTACAAAGACAGAGTGAGTGTGAGCGCGAGCGCGGTCTCAATCACCCTGTCTTTTCCCTCACTCTCGCTCTCACCCTCACTCTGAGGCCCTTTAACGAGTTTGATTTCGAAGACTCACCGTCTATAAAAACCGCAATCGCCTGAACACCACACCTTTCTCTTCTTCCTACCCTTTCATTTCCTCCATTAGCTTTTGCAAAATACCCACCGTTTTTTCGGTTTGCTCTTTGCTGGGCGTTGTATCCCAGTTCCCGACAATACCATTGCTGCCAATGTAAATACCGTCTTTTCTCGCTATAAAATTCGCTCCCTGGGTGGATAGTTTATAGTTCACTTCGCTTTGTGGAATCAGGCATGAAAGCTGACCAGAAACTGGCGTCAATTCAGGATCATTGAATACAGATTTCGCACCCAGGCCCATACAATTCACCACGACTTTCTCTGGCAATGCGTCTATATCTTCAAGCGATTTGATCTCGTGAATCTGCACTTTACCTCCGAACATCGTGAAGTCCATCAGTTGGTGACGGAGATACGTTGGGATATTGAACATGAGGTTTGAACGGCGTGTGACATAGTCGGCTTTAAACGGATGTTCTTTTGCCTCTAAGCGAATGTACTCCGGGATCAGTCCATGTATTTCAAAATCCTCGGATCCCGAAGCGCGATTATTCACAGGAAGTTGCTTGTGTACTCTGTATTCGTCGACCCAGCAAGCGATGTCATTCATCCCCAATAAAAATTGAAATCTGCGGAAGGAAAATTTTGTCGCTTCCTCCCAGACAGTTTTAAAACCCGGACTTGCTACGCTCGGGTCACATACGCGCGATGCAGGAGACCAAGTGCCGGTTGCAAGGTTGCTGGTGACGTTTGGCGGAACATCTTTTGCATAAATTGTTACCTCGTGGCCACTTTCCTGCAGTAGCCTGGCCGTGGCGATCCCCACTGTACCGCAGCCGAGTACGGCTATCTTCTTTTCGCCCGTTGCCTTCACATTGTTACGTGCAATGTTTCCCGTACCCCACGACAGCGACCATCCACTGCCACCATGTCCATAATTATGCACGATGGTTTTGTTCCCAAGCATCTCAACGTCCAGACGCGGCCCCGAAGCGCGGAACGGTCTGAGGCCGACTGTTTCCTTCACGATCCGATCCATTGATATTCTGAGCTTGGGAATCTGGTGATAGCCTCGTCCGATATGGAACTGCTTATCGGGATAATAAGCTTGCTGCCTGGGCGCGCAGGATGAAGCAACGACGCCGAGTACCGCAGCACCTGGAATCACTTTTTCAAAAAAATCTCTTCGGTTCATAGATTTAGCTTACCATTAGAAGTTAAGGATATACGGCTACCAGTTCGATCTCGATGAATTTGTCCGGGTTTACCAGCCCCGCGACACCTATGGTGGATCGAATCGGCTTGGTCGGATTTTCTTTATTGTTGAAGAATTGAGCGTAAGCTTCATTCCATCCTTTGTAGTCATACAGATTATTTTGCCATTTATCCGGTGAGATGTAAACTCTTAGCATCAAAACATCCTTCATGCTCAGGCCTTTTGACTCAAGATCTTTTTTAAGACGGGAAAGGATGTTGAGCGCCTGGGTTTTAGTGTTTCCAAAACGTTCAGGGGTTCCCGGATTAGCCACGGTATCAGCTAGCCCAGCCGTTGTTCCGCTCGTCCATAGCATTTTCTTTCCCTCAGGAATTACAGCATTAGACGAAATAATCGATGATGTGGATCCGGAGAATGCTACGTCCTGGCTATACGCCAAAGTGAATAATGCATAAAAGATGCAGAGTAAAATTATTTTCCTCATATTTTTGGTTTAATAATGTACTTACAAGATCCAAATGCATGATGGCACATTCATCAATGCAATTTGGCATTTGGCTGGCTGTAGTTTGGCACCGAAGGGCAATCCGATGTTGCGAGATCCGCATCACACATCGTCTTACATCTGAGCGGCGCCATGGGCAATATAAAAATTTGCAACGTAACTTTTTCGAACGAACTAAAAATTCGGACGTATTTCTTAGAGGAAAATTATCGTAAACGTTAGCAAACGGAAAATAGAAATGTATGGAGTGTGAGACTATCAAAAATTTATCTGTCGACAGCCAGTTTGAGATATTTCGACAATTACTTACCTAAGTTCAGAGCGTGTAGCCCAATCGATTGAATCGTTAATTTCACGCTTTGTCGCCTAATTGACACACAGCTGAATGGTATAATGCCTAATCTTGTCAGAAAATTAGCAGAAACTATGAGAAAATTCCTGAAATACCTGGTTATAGCAACCGTCATCACTACAGCATGCGCTAAGAAGGACAAGACAGTTCTCGAAGTATTTGTTACACCGCAGGGCGCAATAAACGGATATGATCCTGTTTCTTATTTTGACGGTAACCCGGCAAAAGGCAATCAAAACTTTTCTCATCAATGGAACGAAGCGACCTGGTATTTCACCACCGACGAAAACTTGTCGAAGTTTAAGTCAGATCCCGAAAAATATGCGCCACAATTCGGTGGCTACTGCGCATTCGGAATGGCTGGTGGTTATAAGGCACCTACAGAACCGGATGCATGGACCATCGTAGATGACAAGCTGTACTTAAATTACAACGTTGATGTTCGTTCTAAATGGAATGAAAAGAGGGATTCTCTCATCAATACCGCCGAGGCAAACTGGCCGTCTGTGAAGAGCATGCCCCTTTAATTCAGCTCACACGAAACGATGATGTTTTTTTTCGCAGTTGTAACTATTCCGACTTTGTCAACTCACAAATGGATCGATAACATCTCGCTTCATGACACTGAAATTGTAAGTTGGCTACTGGCGCAAATGCAAAAAACCGCTGAGGCCGCGGAGGGAAACGACGCTGAGGCCGCGGAGAGCTCGATGTTAAGTCTCTGCGACTGTTTCGAGGTGTAAATTAGCTTGAGTTTTTAAATTCCGTCGATGCATCCGCCCTTAGGTAAATATTCTTCGTATAGTAAAGACAGTGTGTCACCCGTATACCTTATACCTTATACCTTGTTTAAAACCTAATTCCCTATTCCAAAAGACTCCTTCAGAACATCGAAGTAGGGCTATGCAGCTCTGCATAATTGTAGTATTTTGTCTGTCCGAAATCCAAGGTCAATGGCAAAATACTTCTTCATTTTATGCTTCGTCTTATTGACACAGATTGGCAGTGTGTACAGCCAGGAGGCCAAAACTTCTTCGAGGCCGAACATCATCTTCATCATGTCGGATGATCACGCGTATCAAGCTATCTCAGCCTACGACAAACGCCTTATCTCCACGCCGAACATCGACAGAATTGCCAGCATGGGTATGCTCTTTACCAATGCCAGCGTAACGAACTCAATATGCGCACCATCGCGGGCAACTATCCTTACCGGTAAACATTCACACCTCAATGGAAAAGTTGACAACCATTTTCAGTTCGACACCACTAACGTCACCTTCCCTCAGCTGTTTCAAAAAGCCGGGTACCAGACCGCGATGTTTGGCAAACTTCATTTTGGAAATAAACCGAAAGGATTTGACCAATTCAAAATTCTTCCTGGACAAGGTGTTTACTATAACCCGGACTTCATCACCAAGCACGATGGTAATATCAAAGTCGAAGGTTACGTCACAGATATCGTGACGGATATGACGCTTGACTGGCTTAAAAATGAACGCAAGCAAGATCAGCCTTTTATGCTCATGTATCTGCATAAATCTCCACATCGTCCATGGATGATGGCAGAGCGTCATTTGGAAGAGTTTACCAATAAGAAATTTCCTGAACCGAAAACTCTCTTTGATGACTACTCAGGCAGAACCTCGCCAGCCGGGGAAGCTGAGATGAATATTCTCAAGCACATGAGCTGGGCGGGCGACAACAAGGTATTTCCTGAAGTGATGAATGAGTTGGGTATAGCTGAGATTGGTGTGGATAAAGTCAGGTTCACCCGCGACTTCGAACGACTTACTCCCTCCCAACGTGATAATTACACGAAGGCCTACACGAAAGTCAATGAGGAATTCAAGAAGGTTTATCCGAAGATGACAGAAGCTGACAAGATGCGATGGAAATATCAACGATATCTGCAGGACTACCTTGGCACCATCAAGGCTGTCGACGAAAACGTTGGCCGCTTGCTCGACTACCTGGAGCAAAATAGTCTGATGGATAACACCATGATAGTTTACACTTCCGATCAGGGATTTTATCTAGGCGAACACGGCTGGTTTGACAAGCGTTTCGTCTATGACGAATCTTTTAAGACGCCTTTGCTAATCGCATGGCCTGGCAAGATCGCGGCGGGTAGCCGTTCCGATGAACTCGTTCAAAATCTTGATTTTGCCCAAACGTTCCTGGATGCTGCGGGAATTCCGATTCCCGGAGATATGCAAGGTGAAAGTCTTGTGCCGTTGCTGACAGGAAAAGGAAAATGGACACGCGATGCTGTATACTATCACTATTACGAATATCCCGCGGAACACATGGTCAACCGTCACTACGCGATCATTACGAAGGAGTATAAGCTGATCCATTATTATTTTGCTGCTGACGAATGGGAGCTTATCGATCGTAAGAAAGATCCAATGGAATTAAAAAATGTTTACAACGATCCCGCTTATCGGAGTATCAGGATAGATCTGCATGCGAAACTTGCCAGCCTTAGAAAGAAATACAAGGATAACGATACTGTCTCCCAGCGATACATTGATGACTTTATGCGGGATGCCGCTGCTGGAAAGGTGTATGGTGTTTCGGGGGAAATGGCCAAAATGATTCTGGAAAGGAAAAGGAAGACTAAGAAATAAATTTGAGGCAAAAGTGTGAGCATCGCCGAAGTGTTGGCTGAGTGAAATAGTCTATGAACTACGCCCCTCAGTTGTACCAGCAGCTTCGAAACCAGTTTACATAAACCGATCCCGAAGCTACTTGTACTATGACCACAACTGCTCAAAATTGTGGAGTGTTGGTTACGTTAAATCTTGTTGGGGCAGAAGTAAATTGTCCGCGTGACCGGATGTTAATTGCGTAATCGCCGCTTGGAAGATAAGCAGGTACTTTTACTTTTATCATGCCGGTTCCAATCTCTGTGATTTCAGCATAAGTCGAATCGAACGTAACATCGTGTTCTTCAATTGTGCCTCCGAAATTTTCTCCAAAGATGGTAACTGTACTTCCGGGTATACCTGAAGTCGGATAAAATGACCGGATAACTATTTCAGGCTGAAGTACGCTCGGTGTCACAGGTTTAGGATCGTCGTTGTTGTCGCATGAAGTTAATGATGCTACTGCGATTGCCAGGCTGATGATGAATTGTTTTTTCATATGTGTAAAATTTAATGGTTTTGAAAGTGAATAAATTCGATGAAGGAGTTTAGTAGGTCCGCGATAAGTGCAGGGCTTCTACATTGAACTACAGCGTCTTGGTTTCCTTTCTGAGCCTTGCCAACAACGTTGAAGGATCATGGGGTCTGCGAATTGAGCTTTTTAAGAACTTCGAATAATTCTTTTGGAACCTTTTAGCGAATTGAATTGCTGACTGTCCGCTCGGATCATCCCAATCATGTCCTGCGCTATTGATTTCGGTTCGGTCATGGTAATGACTCTTAAAGAAATTCAAATAGCTGGCAAAGTTCGGAACCAGGTATTTTATGTGACCAAGTTCGTGAGCTAATACTTCCAGCGCCCGAGGCACAACCCAGACCTTCACGGAAACCGTGGATGTCCCATGTTCGGATTGGCAAGCATCTTTATCATTATGAATAGGATTGATGTAAGTCGAACCCTCAGCCTGGATTTCAGTGCTGAATGCGGTGACGAATTGAATATGTACGTCGACTTGCCTACCTAGTCGATCGGTGATGGTATCAACCTGGGCATATAGCTCCGGAGCAATCACCTTAAATTGACTCAACAGATCATCAGTGAGTTCGTAAAATGAAATGTAATGTTCAACGCTTCCTATGTTTTCTTCAATCTTGCGTCGCTTTGCCAGGTTAAGGTTTCCGGCTTCGACCAACATGGCCCGTAAAACCCTCAGGGATTCCTTAGCTTCTCTGATGTCGCCATAGCCATTTTTGATTTCTCCATAAACTCCATGACACGTAAGAAGCATGAATAGGGCGTTTAGGAAATACTTTCTAACGTGGTCCCCTAAATTGTTATACCGGGTAGACAAGCTTCTTTCTGATGCATCACAGATTTTTATTTTGAGCTCGTCGGCATTTGCTTGTATTTCTGACGGCTGGGGCTTTTCATTTGTTGTATTTAGTAAACTTTTCATTGCAGTGTGATTAGCGGTGAGTACTTGGTCACGTATCGATATATGCAATGAACCAGAAAGATTTAACCCTGTACACAAGTTGAACCTTTGTGGCCATTACTGCGCGATTGACAAGTCAAAGTTCAGTCACCACTGAAGCAAATGCTATAGGAAAAACCCGCATATGAACTATAGAAAAATCAGGAATGTGTAGGGGGTAAGTATTGTAGCCAATAACAGTTAGGCAAAACCTGCTGTAGAAGTTTTGTATCACTTGTCACATGCTTCGGGGATGAAATTCGCTCAATGATTGGATCAATACTCGCATTTCAATCCATAAGACAGGGAAATTCCCCGGCTTTTAATTCATGCTTCCGTTTGAAACACTACAGAATCCACGGGGTTTTTCCTGCGTCGCACTTTTGAATAAGAAGAGGATTAGTGAAGATGGAATAGCGAGCCGCGGACTATTCCGACACAGACTTTAGTCCTATTATAGATCCAATCAAAGTAGTGAGGAAGAACAGCCTCCAGAAAGTCACCGGATCTTTGAATACAAAAATTCCCATCAACACAGTGCCGACGGCTCCAATGCCTGTCCAGACTGCATAGGCAGTTCCGATCGGGAGTGTTTGTGTGGCTTTTACCAATAGCACCATGCTGATAGTCAACGAAACTAGAAACCCTGCGTACCACCAATACATCTCGGCACCTATTGACTCTTTTGCTTTGGCTAGGCAAGAGGCAAATGCGACTTCAAATAGCCCGGCTACTACCAATATAATCCAGTTCATGTTATTTTTTTAAGACCGCCAAAGTGAAAATAATAATGATGTCTTTGCAAATTAATATGAAAGAGAATATACAAGCGGTTAGCTTGTCGCGAAATTAATTGCTAATTTTTTCCTCTGATATTATTGTTTCACTTCGAAAAGAGAGATGAAAAAAAAACGTAGAGATTTTCTGAAAGCCGCTGGTATCACTTCTTTAGGTATAGCAAGCGGTGGACTTTCGAATGTTTTTGGTTCAACGATTCAAAACCCTATTTCCATGGACTTTACCGCTGCTAACTTTTCAACTGCATCCGACGCAAGTATCATTGGCGCGTACGGTAAATGGGCAGCCGGTCTCACGGAAAATAAAGTACCATCTTTGTCTTACCGAAGACAGGAGTTCAACAAATTAGACGACTGGAAGAAGCTGGCTCGCACTCGACTAATTGAGCGGCTGGCAACTCCGGAACTAGGTAGCACCCCGGTTCCAAAAGTGATAAAAGAATATTCGTACGATGGTCTGCACATAGAAGAACTTAGCTGGCAGTTACCCTATGGTCCTCCAACCAGCGCCATTTTATTAAAGCCACTGAATGCGACTGGAAAGCTTCCAGGTATTCTTGCATTGCATGACCATGGGGGAGCAAAATATTTTGGAACGAGAAAGATTACACGAGTTTCTGATAACCTCCATCCATTGATTAAAGAGCACCAGGATAATTATTACGAAAACAGGGCATGGGCCAACGAGGTAGCTAAGCGCGGATATGTGGTATTGGTGTCGGATGCATTTCCATTTGCCAGCAGGAGGGTAATGCTGAAAGACATAGAGCCTGCATTCCTTCGCAACAACCTCACAGATAATGATCCGGAAAATGTCGATAACATCCATGCATACAACGCGTGGGCTGCTGATCATGAACATATCATGTCAAAGTCTTTGTACAGTGCAGGTACTACATGGCCCGGAGTATTTTTTGCGGAAGATCAAAAAGCCCTTGATGTGCTCGCGAGTCGTCCAGATGTGGATGCGAATAACCTGGGATGTGGCGGACTTTCAGGTGGAGGTATGCGGACAGTTTTTTTAGCAGGGCAGGATGACAGGGTAAAGTGTGCAGTTTGTGTCGGGTTTATGACGACCTGGAAAGATTTCGTGCTTCATAAAGCATACACTCACACGTGGATGACTTATGTTCCCATCCTTCCCAATGAGCTTGATTTTCCTGAGATCCTTGGCCTGCGCGTTCCATTACCTACAATGGTCCTCAATGACATCGACGACCAGCTTTACACGATTGATGAAATGAAGAAAGCTGACAATATATTGCAGGAAGTATTTAAGAAAGCCGGTGCTGAAGACCGATATACAAGTTCATACTATCCCGGCTTGCACAAGTTTGACAAGACGATGCAGTTGGATGCATTCGAATGGTTTGATAAATGGCTAAAGAAGTAGTATAAATGTGCGTGTGCGCAAACATTTGTCTTTTATTTGAATTTTTTGCAGTAAAATTTCTAGATTGTATCGCGACGGGGTGAGTAACTTCATTGACTAACGAAGTTTTACTAATGGATGACGCGAGGAATAAACTTCACATAAGACTTATCATTACACTATAAGACATATAAAAATGAAAACAACGCGCAGAGATTTCTTAAAGGTTTCAAGTCTTACCGGAATTGGTTTGGCCGCTTCGGTTTCTGAAACCTACAGTGCCGTGCAAGCAAGCAGACGGAGCGAGACGACTATTCAGAAATTTAATATGAGTGGCTATGCAGCTCCAAAGCTTGAAACTGTACGAATAGGATTTGTCGGCTTAGGTAATAGAGGTCCGGGAGCCGTCAATCGCATGTCACATATCGAAGGCACTGTTATCAAGGCCCTCTGCGACATTCGGCCAGAGCAGGTTAACGCGGTTAAGAAAAAATTTGAAGGAACGGCCCATAATCCGCAAGTTTTTACCGGCGGCCCTGACGAATGGAAAAAAATGTGCGAACGGCCTGATATCGACTTGATCTACATCACCACCCCATGGCATTTACATGCTCCGATGGCAGTGTACGCGATGAACCAGGGAAAACATGTTTGCATAGAAGTGCCTGCAGCCAAGACCGTAGAGGAATGTTGGCAGCTTGTAGAGACATCAGAAAAAACAAAAAAGCATTGCATTATCCTTGAAAACTGTTGCTATGACTTCTTTGAATTACTCACACTAAATATGATTCGTCAGGGTATGTTCGGAGAGGTCATTCATGGAGAAGGGGCTTATATCCATACGTTAATAGACAGCAATTTCTCAAAAGATGGGTATCATGATATGTGGCGCTTGAAGGAAAACTTGCGCAATGGAAATCTATATCCAACGCATGGCTTGGGTCCGGTAGCCCAGGCGATGGACATCAACAGAGGTGACAAAATGGATTACCTTGTAGCAATGTCCAGCAACGATTTTCAAATGGGAGCTATGGCGAAAGAGTTGGCGCAAAAGGATGACTTTTATAAAGAGTATGCCAACAAGACTTTCCGTGGAAATATGAATACTACGACCATCAGGACGAACAAAGGTCGGACGATCATGTTGCAACATGACGTTACATCGCCGAATGTGTATTCGCGTATTCATAAAATTAATGGTACGAAGGCTTCCTGCTTAAAGTACCCGCAGCCAGGCAAGATCGCTTTCGGGCACGAAGGTTGGGTGGGAGAGGAAGAATACAAACAGCTTGAAGCAAAATACGCTGCGCCCATTGTCACGAAGGTAGGTGAGATGGCGAAGAAGGTTGGAGGACATGGTGGAATGGATTTCCTTATGGACTGGAGGACCATAGATTGTCTGCGCAATGGTCTACCTGTTGATATGGATGTTTACGATGCAGCAGCATGGAGCGTTATTGCACCACTAAGCGAGAAGTCCGTCGCCAATCGCTCGAATTCGGTTGATATTCCCGACTTCACCAAGGGTGCCTGGAAGACCAATACACCAGTCGATATATCACTTCAAAAAGGCGGTACAACCAAGGTCGTCATGTAAGACTTTACCGGCGGCACTATCGCTCTAAACTCTGCACTCTGCACTCATCACTCAGATAGTTCGAAATCTAATTTTAAAGTTCGAATTACCGAACTTGAATGCAGAGTGATGAGTGAAGAATGCAGAATTCAGAACTTCGGGCCGCACTAACACTCTAAACTCTACACTCTGCACTCATCACTCAGATAGTTCGAAATCTAAGTTTAAAGTTCGAACTACCGAACTTGAATGCAGAGTGATGAGTGAAGAATGCAGAATTCAGAACTTCGGCCCCTTAGAAGATTACTTAACTTTTTTGATGGAAGCGAACGGCCCGTATTTGTGTTGCTCTTCTGTAAATGAATCAGCATAAGGTCCGAACGGATGATCATAGGGTTTTTTAGAAATATCCGGCCAATCTGCTTTGAAGGTCTTATGTGGCCGAGGCATGGAGTTTACAAAAGCGGCGACATCCCAGGCTTCTTCATCCGTAAGTATTGGATTATCAAACGTGGCACCGTTTGGCATATTTGCTTTTACAAATCCGGCGAAACGTGAGAGTCTGAAGAGACCTGCCGCGGTGTTGTAACTATGGTCTCCCCATAACGGAGGGTACTTCCATTGAGATCCATCATCAGTTTTTACTCCTTGTCCATCCTGACCATGGCATAGCGCACAGTTTTTTTCGAACACAAGCTTCCCTTTTTCAGGTGAGGCTGCGCGATCGAGCAAGGGTACCTCCCATAAACCAACACCTTCCGGAGAGATTCCTTTTTCCACATCTTTACCAACCCATGAGATATACGCAATGAATGCATTGAGTTCGCGGCTTCCATCTTTTAATGGCTTACCATTTAAACTGCGCTCTATACAATCATTAACTCGTTTCTTGATGTCCTCCACTGTGCCGGAACGCGCCCTGAGACGCGGGTAGGTTGATGAAACAGCGCTGTAATTATTTCCAAATATTTTCTTACCCGCTTTCAAATGACAATTTTGACAATTCATTCCATTTGAAGTTTGAGCTACCGTACCGTTGGGACCAAGATAGAGCGCAGTATTGGCAACCAACTCGCGACCAAAACGGATGAGGTTACCTTCTTCAGTTGGTGGAATGGCAGTAGAATCAGGTGGAGTCCAATTCGTTTTGCGAACCGGTACCATGATCGAAGAGGATTGGGCACTTTTTTTTGCATTTGCCGATGCAACACCCTTAGGAAAATAGGGCATGATCGTAAGCAGCATTACCATGCCGATAACGACAAAGAGGAGGAAGCAAAGGCATCGGCTAGAATACTGAATGATGCGCAGAAATTGATTATCCTGGTTCATTCCCGAATCAGTGGTGCGCTTCTTTAATATAACCCCAACCTTCACCCTGCTTGGTTACGATCTCCATGATGGCATCGGGAACCACAATTACTCCAGGTATCAGCTGACTCTTATCTATATTCTGACGTCTCATCGTTTCTGCGCAGACGGCAAAAGCAACATTCTTATTAGCGCTTGCTGCTTGAATGGCGTCGGATACCGTTGATTTATCTTTCAGAAGCATTGAAATGGCACCGCCATAAACTACTACCTCGAAATTTGAATCTTTATAGGCTGACGACATTCCCTTTACATGTCGGAGAACGGCCTGATGGGTAAGAGAGTCCTTGCTAGTAACGTCAAAGAGAATTTTCACCGGCTTGTTCTGGGCATGCGATACCACAGCAATCCCAGCGAGCAGGATTATGAATACAAATTTTTTCATGACGATGATTATTGTTATTACAAGAAAAAAATCCGGAGAGCCTGAAGACCCTCCGGACGTAAATTTTACTATCCACCGGCATAGCAATAACCGCAGCCATGCTCTTGAGCACGGCCGACTGCCCAAACTCCGGATGGCACTACCTGTACGCCAGGCAACAGTCCACTAACCCAATCCTTCTTTACCTCTTCGGGATTGGCGTTGATGGATTTAGCGACCATTCCGCTATAAACCGTTAAGGCAAGGTCGCAAACGCAGAACATTGCGCCCCTTGACTGAAGCTTCTTCACACCTTCAATCACAGGCATTGGGAAGTCTGCTCCCTGAGGCTCATAAAACGGATTCCGCAGTGCGGCAGCCTTCGTGTTGTTATCATCAATTTTGAAGACCTCCCCAAATTTGTATTTTTCCCATAGTCTGTCTTCCATCGCAATGGGGATTCCATTGTGACGCAAAACGACCAGCGCTGTAACATCGGTGTCCGGCGAACCGGTTTGGTTGTTTGTTTGATAGTACACCCATGACCAGATGATGGGGAATCCAGCATGAGGTTCGGGTGCATCATAAATGATGCGGTGCTTGCCTTTAATCTTTTTCATCCATGCTTCGGCGTCGTTGACCAGTGCGGGATCAGCAGGTTTTGCAAAAGACGAGCTGGAAATACCAGCGAGCAGGGTAGCTGCGCTAGCAGTCAGAGTTCCTACAAACTCTCTGCGGGTAGGAAGATGATTGTTAGGGTTCATTTTATTTGGATTTTAGAAAGTACAGTTTAAAATCTGAAGCGATAGCAAGTAAATATCAGGCAACCATATAATTGGTCAGCTACGTGACCATTGAGATTTTCCTTTCAAAGATCCCTCATTCCTGGTTCAATGGCACTCCCAGTTTACCATGATATTTCAGATACAGAATAATTACAACCCACGAAGCCATAAGCGCCGGCCATTCATCGTATCATCCAACGCCTCTACGCAGGAACCCGCGACGTTCTGCTGAGAAGATTATTCGATACCCTTTTTTGCTATTGATTCCGGTCCTTGGATAGGCGAGTGCAAAGTTTGAGAAAAGTAATAGATAGTTTCCCAGGCGATGAGTCAAAAATATGGTTACAGTTGTTTGCAACCTATTGGCGGCCCCAAGTTCTGCATTCTGCACTCTTCATTCTGCACTCTGCACTCAAGTTCTGTAATTCGAACTTTAAACTTAGATTTCGAACTATCTGAGTGATGAGTGCTGAGTTTAGAGTGTTAGTGCGAGGCACAAATTTCTGCATTCTGCAATCATCATTCATCACTCTGCACTCAAGTTCTGTAGTTCGAACTTTAAAGTTAGATTTCGAACTATCTGAGTGATGAGTGCTGAGTGTAGAGTTTAGAGTGATAGTGCGAGGCACAAATTTCTGCATTCTGCACTCTTCACTCATCACTCTGCACTCAAGTTCTGTAATTCGAACTTTAAACTTAGATTTCGAACTATTTGAGTGATGAGTGCAGAGTGTAGAGTTTAGATCCTATGTCATCACCCTAATCCTCTCAATTCGTTTTTGAAGTGCATTGCGATCTGCAGATGACTTCGCCAGTTCAATGGCTTTCGTCAAATTTAATATCGCCTTTTCGTTGTCAATACCAGTGTAAAGCTCACCCAACAATGCAAAATAAAATTGGTTACCAGAGAGATCCATTTTTTCGGCTTCCGATAACGCCGCTCTTTTTCCGTTAACTTTTGAAAGTGCAAACAGTCGATTAATAGCTGCCGCGGGTGAGTATTCAAGCTGAAGCAACTGGTTGTAAAGTCGCAATACACTTTCCCACTTTTCTGGTGAATCCGAAGTCTGGCAATTCCAATATGCAATTGCTGCCTCAAGATGATAGGTCGAAATCTTGTCTCCTTTTGCAGCCTTGTTTAAAAAGTATCCCCCCTTACTTATTAGATCCGCGTTCCATAAGCTTCGGTCCTGATCATCGTATAAGATAATTTCTCCTTGACTTGAAAGACGTGATTCAAACCTTGAAAAATGAAAACACATTAGCGCCAGAAGGGCATTCACTTCGGGCTTGTTGGTGCCTTCATTTTCTATGAGCATGATGCAAAGTCGCATCGCTTCCAGGCAGAGGTCCTTCCGTAAAGTTTGACTCTGACTGATGGAGTAATAACCTTCGTTAAAAAGGAGATATATAGTCTTAATTACTGAGGGCAGTCTCTTCTCGATATCCCCATCCGTAAAGTCAGTTTGAATATTTTCATTTCGTAATGACTGTTTCGCTCTGAACAACCGTTTATTGATGGTTTCTTTATTGGTTAAAAACGCATTGGCAATTTCTTCAATCCCAAAGCCGCACAGAATACGTAGCGCTAAGCCGATCTGACTTTCCTGGGACAAGCTCGGATGGCAGATAGCAAACATGACCCGCAACTGGCTATCATTTATGTTTTGTGGCGACAGATCTACCTCCGGCAAGTTTTCGTTGTAGTCTGGCTGAATATCGTTCGCTATAATTCTGTCAAGCCGGTTTTGACGTTGCAGGAAATTTATAGCCTTATTCTTAGCCACCTGATATAGCCATGCCGTTGGGCGGTCTGGGGCACCTTCTATTCCCCATGATTGAGTTGCAGTCAGGAATGTATCGCTCGCAATATCTTCAGCTATTTCCAGGTGCTCAAGTCCAAACCGTTTAACCAACACCGATACAATCTTACTGTATTCTGTTCGAAACAAGTGTGGTATCAGGTTGGCTGAGCTCATCCTAAGGGTTGTTGTGCACAGAAACAACTTTTCTCACTTCCACACTATTATTGCCCAGGAGTATGGGACAGCCACGGCCCATCTCCAATGCATCGTCGAAATCTTTCGCTTTAACAATGATAAAGCCGGCTATGGATTCTTTAATTTCTGCATAAGGTCCATCAGTAACTGCTCCGCCCGACTTTATAACTTTCCCTTCGGTAGATAGTCCCTTTCCACCTACGAACTTGTTTTGAGCCGCGATTTTTTCAACCCAGTCGTGATACATTTTCATATACACCTGCATTTGTTCAGGCGAGGGCTGCGCTTCTTTCGTTATCAGATCAAGGCGCATGATAATTAGATATTCTTCCATTTTACCAAGATATGAATTATGCCATAGGTTTGTAAGTCAGCATGACTACACCGCTTTTGAATGACCTGAAATCACTTAACTTCAAATTCAATGTTTTACCGAGGTCCTTAAATGCAGGTGTTCCTTTTCCGAGTGCAACGGGATCTATCATGAATTGAAAAACATCTACCAACCCTGCGTCAGCAAGTTGTGTTACAACCGAGCCACTTCCAAGAACGGTGATGTCATTACTGCCGGTCTCTTTTAATTTCCTTATTTCCTCCATGGCGTTGTTGGTAATGATCCTGGTGTTTTGCCAGCTTGCACTCTTCATGGAAGTGGACAATACTATCTTCTGAGATTTGTTCATCCCGTCGGCCACACCGGGATTGTCCCTCATCCCTTGTTCCGTAGGCCAGTAGCTCGCCATCATCTCATATGTTTTTCTGCCAAAGAGTAGCGTGCTTTCGGTCTGCGCACTATCCGAGGCAAAGGCAGCTTCTTCATCGCCATGCCTATGCCAGCTAATGTCCTCGTTCAATCCTTTGTAATATCCATTGAGGGAGAGAAAGTTGAATACGCTCAGTGTTTTCATAATTTTTCTGTGTTAAAAGTGTTTATGTCATGACAAACAGGCTTATGAAAATTGGACCGCAGGACTGAAATTTTTTTTCAAATCGAATTAATCGCATGTTACCTTGCGAAAAGGTAGAGCAACATTCGACATGAGTCCAATTGGATAGCGTCCGGCAACTAATGCCTCGACACAATCACTATCTAAGTAAACAGCAAAGAGTATGGATATTCTTATAAACGTTTTCCTCTTCCTGACCACATTTCTAATGGCACTCATAGCCGGGTTATTTTACTCCTTTTCAATCGCTGTGAACCCTGGATTGCACAAGCTTTCAGATAGCGAGTATATCAAGGCGATGAAATCGATAAACCGTGCCATATTAAATCCTTTGTTCTTCGTGAGCTTTATCGGGACTCTGATCATAACTCCGGGAACAACAGCATTGTATTACAGGCAAGAAGGCGCTGACCTGTCTTTTTACATGTTGTTTGCAGCTTCGATAATTTACGTCGTCGGTGTTTTTGGTGTAACTGTCGTGGGGAACGTTCCACTCAACAATGCGCTGGATTCCCTTCAGTTTACAAATCTGCCCCATAGTCAGTTGCGATCGCGAAGGTTGGCATTCCAAATTCCGTGGAATCGACGTCACACTATCCGAACCGTTGCCAACGTCGTCTCATTGCTGTTGGTGATTGGGTCGGTGATAATAAGAATTTAATTGTGATGCATCCTGACAATTCTTTCTGGTCCTTTGGTCAATACGTCTTCAAACTTTATTTTGGTGATAATTAATACTGCTATGACTACTTTCAGCCGCCTCTGCCTTTACGCTATATCAATTGTTTTGTGGGGAGGATGCAGCAAAAAAAAGAATGATATGAATGAAGCGCCACCTGCCGAAACTACCTCGGCAACGACAACCTTTCAGGATGATGTAGACTTTCTGAAAAAGTTTGTCGACGTCATAATACTTCAGGATTCGGAAGGTCAAGGAAAAGTAGCAGTATCCGCAGCGTTGCAAGGAAGAGTTATGACCAGTTCTTCCAATGGTGATACGGGTAGCAGTTACGGCTGGATCAATAGAGAAGCATTTGTTTCCGGAGATACCTCTGAGCATATGAATGCGTATGGCGGAGAGGATAGAATCTGGCTCGGCCCGGAAGGCGGCCAGTATTCAATATACTTCAGCAATGGGAAGGAATTTAATCTTGATAATTGGCACGTGCCGCACGTCATTGATCTCGCTCATTACGACGTTGTGTCATCCAATAATAATGAAGCGGTGTTTACCAAGGAGACTGAACTTACAAACTATTCGGGAACGGTTTTCAGCATCGGGCTGAAACGAACAATTAGAATTATTGAGAAGAATGACGCTTTAGAAAAATTGAATCTTGGAAGCGAAACAAAAAATGTTTCGATAGTAGCCTTTGAAAGTATCAACGAACTCAAAAATATCGGTCAGAAAGCATGGGAGAAGGAGACCGGATTGTTATCCGTTTGGATACTGGGAATGTTCAATCCCTCTCCGGGAGCTGTAATCATTATTCCGTATCAAGGTAACAAGAGCGAACTAAGGCAGATCGTAAATGATAGCTATTTTGGACAAATTCCAGACGATCGACTCAAGTTGATAGGCAAAACTGTGTTCTTCAAAGCTGATGGTGAATACCGAAGCAAGATCGGGATGCTTCCAGAGAATGCGCCGGAATATCTTGGTAGCTATGATTCCGACAATGGTGTGTTAACGGTAGTGAAGTATACCAAGCCGAACAATGAAGGTGACTACGTAAACTCTTTATGGGAAATACAAAAAGAGCCTTACCGCGGTGATGCGGTGAATGCATATAACGATGGTCCTCCTTCGCCAGGAGCCAAACCGTTGGGACCGTTCTTTGAGTTAGAAACTTCATCACCCGCCAGGGAACTTGCGCCTGGAAAATTCATCACGCATAATCATGCGACTTTTCACCTCAAGGGCACCGAAAAAGATCTCGATCCCATTATGAAAAAACTCTTCAATATCTCAATTGAGGAGGCAAAAAAAGCATTCTGATTTCCGCTTTTCTTTAACGGTAAAATTAAATTCCGTGGGCGGGTGGATATACCGTTGAATGACCTTTTTATCAACGCAAATTCCGGTCACAAGTGGGAAAATTATTACATAAATAAGTTGACTTTATAATCAGATTGTTCGAACTTTTTAAAAAATAGAAAGAATATTGATTGCAAAAATGTTCACCAGTCCGTGCTACCTACAGGCACGCCAGTATCTGGAGGGTTAGATTTCGTTGTATGCACACTTAACGGAAGGGGTATGAAAAGCAAGCTGAAAATTTTGATGTTAGAAGACGAGCGTGATGATGCTGAATTGATCGGACGCTCTATGGTCAAGTCTGGGATGTCATTCGTCAGCAAAAGGGTAGATACCAAACAGGATTTTTCAGAAGCCCTCACTAATTTTAGTCCTGATGTGATCCTTTCCGATCATTCATTACCCCAATTTAATTCGCTGGAGGCATTAAAAGTGTGTAAGCAGAAAGGGCTCTCCATACCATTTATATTGGTAACGGGGACGGTATCCGAAGAATTCGCGGTGACCTGTCTCAAGGAGGGCGCCGATGATTACCTTCTGAAATCGAATTTGATGCGACTGCCGTTGGCGATCCAAAATGCCGTTAAGCAGCGTGAACTTCAGGAGCAAAGAAAAAACGCTGAGGCCGAACTTCGCATACAAAATGAGGAGTTGGTAAAAATCAACCAGGAAATGGACAGTTTTATTTACAGCGTTTCCCATAATCTGAGAGCTCCGTTAATGTCTGTTCTAGGTCTGGTTGACCTTGCCAGCAGGGAGGATATGGATCGCGGCAGCTATTTCCAGGATTACTTTACAATGATGAATCACAGTATTGCGAAGTTGGATGATACCCTCAAGGAGATCCTCGACTATTCCAGGAACTCTCGCCAGCAAATTGTTCATCAGAAAATAGATTTCAGAACTCTGATCGAGGGGATCCTGGAGCGCTTGAAATACCTGGAAGGTTTTGAAATGATGCAAACCAATATTACCATCAAGGCAGATGGTGCGTTTTATTCGGACGACTACAGGCTAACCGTTGTGATGAATAACCTGTTGTCAAATGCTATTAATTATAAAGACCCCGCTAAAGAAAAATGTATTCTGAATATCAGTGTACTCATAACGAAGGAAAAAGCATTGGTTTCGGTCGAGGATAACGGTATTGGGATCCCGGAAGAATTTAAACCCAAGATATTCAACATGTTTTTCCGCGGAACCGTGAAAAGTAAAGGAGCGGGTCTTGGCCTCTATATCGTGAGAGAAACAGTGAACAAACTTAACGGAAGCATCAATATCAGATCATTATTCGGAAGTGGTACGACCGTAGAATTAAGTTTGCCCAATCATATCGTCTAAATGCGACGAGGGTCTGATACAACTTCATCACCGTCATCAGGTTGTTGATGCATTACTGGGATTCGTACCTTAAAAATTGTACCCTCCGAAACGTTACTCTCAACATTAATTTTTCCGCCTAGTAGTTCCACTGCTTTTTTTGTGATGGATAATCCAAGACCGGTCCCTGCAATTGTCGCGGCCGCTTTACCTCTCAGAAAAGGTTCAAAAACTCTGTCCAATTCATCTTCTGGAATACCAATGCCTTCGTCACGCACATCAATTTGTAACTCCGTTCCCAACATTTTTACAGAGATATAAACTCTATCCTTACCCGGAGAATATTTCATTGCGTTCGTAAGAAGGTTAGCAACAATGCTTCTGAGTAATTTTTCATCTGTTTCAATATGGCCGTCGTCGCAAGTGATAATAACATTGTGCGATTTCCCACGGGACAGTGCGGCATCTTCTGCTATTTGTCCAATGACCACGCGAAGGTTCACGTCAGAGAATTTCAGATCGGTGACTCCGGAATCATTCTTGCCGTAAGTAAGAACGTCATTGAGCAAGGCGTTCATTTGATCCACGTGGCTTATAATGCTATCAAGCTTTTGAAAACGCTCATTTTCTCCTATGCGATCATTGTATTGTTTCAGAAAATTGGTGGCAAATTGAATAGAAGAAAGCGGTGTTCGGAACTCATGCGAAGCAATGGCGACGAACCGTGTTTTCATATCCACCAGTTCTCTTTCTTGTTGAAGCGCACGTCGCAGTTCAGATGTTCGTTCTTCAATCTTTTTTTCCAGGCTGTTCCTGTATTCACTTAACTCCGTTATGTCCTGACCGACAAAAACAACACCGACTGTTCTATCTTCTGTAGTAAGTTGCGGCGTTGCGCTTAATAGACAAGTGAGAATTCTGCCGGCTTTTGTTTGAATTTTTGTTTCGTACCGCGACAGAGATTCTCCTTCTAACAATTGCGCAAAGACACGGTCAAACGCCTCCCGTGCACTCTCATGTAGTATCAGGTCAGCGAGTTTTTTTACATATACCTCATTTCTTTCGAACCCGGTGATCCGGGTGCAGTGATCATTCCAACTGGTGATATATCCGCGACTATCGGTTGCGATAATAATGGCGTTCGCTTTCTGTATGAGATTTTCAACATTTGATGCCTGCGCTCTTATCCTCTTCTCAAATATTCTGGAAGAGGTCACATCCTTCCCGAGTATGGTTACGAAGGAAATGTTTTCGCTCTCGTCGACGATCGGAGTATAGTTCAATTCGAGGTGAATTGTCAAACCATTTAACTGTTTGTATTCAGCCCATGCCTTTACTGATTGCTTATCGCGCGCGATGTCACTCATAATCTGATGAAAGATCTCCTTCCTCTCGGAGCTCACATATGATACCAATGGTTCACCATTTCTCAAAGGGACTTTATTTACTGTCGCAGCAGTTTGTGCAGCCTCTTCATTAAAGAAAAGCAAACTCCCGTCGCGATCGGTTATGATAACGGAGTGGTCGATGTTGTTAAGTATGGAACCGAAAATATCCATTGATTCGCCGACTATAATTAATACCGGTTAACAGTCCTCAGCTGTCGGACCTTCCGCCTGGTCAGCAGGTTCAGTCCAAAGTATAAGATTCAGTGCGTCATAGGGAGCTGATTAAAATTAAGGCTTTTGGAAACGATATCAAACATAAAACTGCACCAAGTGACCTATTACTTTCTTAAAGCGAAATAGAATGTAGCGCCCCCGTTAAGTTTGCCATCTGCCCATACTTTGCCACCGTGTCTGGAGACAATTCTCTGCACTATTGCAAGACCTACGCCGGTGCCTTCGAATTCTTTTTGCGAGTGCAGGCGCTGAAAAACCCCAAAAAGCTTATCATAATACAACATGTCGAATCCGGCGCCATTATCTTTTATGAAATAGATTTGTTCATCTTTCTGCTCGTCTGAGCCAATTTCTATGATAGCTTTTTCACGATTGCGGGTGTACTTAACGGCATTAGAAATCAGGTTTACCCAAACTTGCCGCATGGTAACCGTGTCCACCAGAGCGTCGGGCAGTTCTTGTACGATAAATTCGATCGCCCTGGTACTTTCGATTCGCTTCAATTCATCACAAACGCTGAGTACCATATGCGTCATCGAGGCTTGAGTTCGAATCAATTCTTTTCTTCCTAACTGCGAAAAAGAGAGCAAATCATCTATGAGTCTACCCATTTTTTGAGTGTTGTTCATAATGATGGTTGTAAGCCTCAACGCTTCAGAATCAAACCTATTGGAGTATTCGTCAGCGAGGATATTAATATACCCGTGGATAGCTCGCAACGGTGCGCGTAAATCATGCGATACGGAGTAAGAGAAGGACTCCAATTCTTTATTTACGCTTTCCAATTCCTGCGTTCTCTCCTGAACGCGCTGTTCCAGCTCCTGATTAAAAAGCTTTATTTTTTCTTCATGCTGCTTTCGTTCGGTTATATCAGTAATGAAAACACAAAATGAAACTATATCGCTTGTTTTCAACGGACTAATGGATAATTCGATGGGAAACTCTCTGCCGTCGCGATGCAATGCAGTCATCTCAAGTAATCGATTAAACAGTTGAGTCTTTCCATTTGTCAAATAGTGTTGCATTCCCGCTCTATGCCTTCCACGAAGGCTGGGTGGAATGACCGTGTCTGCCAGATCTTTTTCCAAAACTTCCTCCTTAGTCCAGCCAAATATTTTTTCTGCTCTCAGGTTCCAGTCGGTTATTCTTCCATTGCGATCCATAACGATAACCGCTGTCATGGCCGAGTTGAGAACGGATCGCATGCGTTCTTCGCTTTCACTTAGGTCCAGGGTTTGTTTTTCAATCCTGGCCAACATTTGATTGAACGCATCGGTTAACAATCCCACTTCATCATCACTGATTTTTTTAGCACGCACTGAATAGTCTTGTTTTTTGGAAACAATTCTCGCCGTTTCAACTAAAGACAAAATGGGTTTTGATATTCGTTGTTGAAGTCCCTTGGACAAAACGTAAGCGATTACTACTCCGCCCAGGAGTATAAGAAAGGCCCCAACTGCGTAAAGCTTAAATCGTTCATAAAGAATTTCAATATTTGATCGGATGTAAAGAGTACCGAGGATCTGGTCTCCTTGCATTACGGGCTGCACTCCTGTAACATGACCTTTTTCGAAGCGATATCCAGCAGTGCCCGGAGCAAGGGGCAATGAGTTTCGCGGTAGGTCTGGTGGATAAGTAGAAAACAGGTTATGGTTCTTGTCATAGAGACCTGCCGCTTCAATATGACTCTCAGCTTTTAGTGCTGCAAGAATTTCTGCAGCTGCCTTTGGATCGTCGAAGGCAAGAGCAGCAGTACTGTTTGATGAGATGATCTGTCCCAAAGTCTCGAGCTCTTGCAAAGTTGCCTGTCTGTAAGTAAAAATTTCATAAGCGAAGAAAGCAATGCATATTAAAAGGGTCACAGCGCTACTTGTGATCATAATAACGTTGATCAGTTTCTGTTGTATTGCTTGTTCCTTTGGCTTCATCTGCAATTTTTCAATTAACTATTTCAGCCAGACTCAATAATTTCGAACTGATAGAGATCTGCGATTCCCTAACGGAACCAAGATTTACCATTAGTTTAATCCTGTTATTTTCATTTATGAAATGGATCATCCCACCTTGTTTTGCAAAGTTTGCCTCGTCGCTTACGGTCAGGATATTCTTATCTCCTAATTTTTTTAGTACATCAACAACCCTAATAGTTCTGCTGGGATTGATAAATAAGATGTGGCAATTTCCGATGCGCTGAATGGTACTATAACGCTCTACTTTTAATGGGTGACCATTAACAGTTTCGTTTGCTACAGTCTCATCCAGATATTTGCCAAACGGATCTTTTCCCAAAACGCCAATCACGATGGCGCTATCCGCAGGTAACTTAGAAGGGGGCCAGTCTACAAACTGCGCAAAATTGAAAAGGAATACCGCTTTGACTTCCGATTCATCGCTCGCTGTCCGCTTTTGAGGCGACTGCATGAATTGGGCAAAGGCCATAGTTATTGAAACAAAAACAACGGTTGGCAGCATTTTCAGAATGCCACTTAAAATTTTCTTATAAAACGATATTCGCATCCTTATTATTAATTCAAATTCCAACGACTGCAGAGCCCGACATCACACAAGAATAATGTCCATTAAAAAAAACATGCGACTTTACCATAAACGCTTCGCTCAATAAATCTAGGCGCCGGCGACGAAGGGATGAATTCCATATACTTGTCGCGCAGTAAATTTTGGCCGACGAGACTTAATTCTATAAATGTTGCTGGCCGCCACGCAATTCTGGCATCGAGTCCCCAATAGGCAGGAACTCTCGGATCATCAAGTTGATCAACATATCGCGTTGTAAAACTTAACTCTGTACTATGCGTAGGATCGATCATTGTCTGCACCAGGAATTGATGCCTGGGATCGTTGCTTTCAACGCTTCCTCCATTGAGATCGCTACTTGTTGGTTTAACAGATAAATCCTTAGTAAGGAACGTATAGCCTCCGTTAATGCGAAGCCATGGAGAAGGATCAAATGTCCCCGAGACCTCCACCCCGTAAGTGTCGCCTTCAACACCATTGGCAAAGGTGATAGGTACAAAAAATGGAGGAGGGCCTGGTTCCGCACTTCGCAAGTTATCGTACTGGTTATAGAATGTAGCCACTGATAATTTTGCCCGCGGCACCTGTAATCTCCAGCCAAGCTCATAGGAGCGCAGGCTTTCAGATTCAAAACTGTTATTGCCGGCTATCAGCGGAATTTCAGGTGTGACATTTAAATAGAAATCCCGGTCAATTCTTGAAGGTATCCGAACCGCCCAAGCAGCAGCGGCCCAAAACATTTGGTTGTTAAGTTTGAGTGCCAGCCGAAGACCAGGTTGGTATTGCATCCCTGTATAGCTGTTATGCTCTGCCTTGATACCTAACGTAAGGTCTAGACGTTCATTCACAACTGTGATCTTATCCTGAACAAAAAGGCTATAAAGATGCAGGGTTTTTTTTCCGGGTTCAAACCTGAAAAGTTCGAGGTTATCCACATGATGGTCCATAAACCGAATGCCTATGCCCCAAACAATCTCATTCGATTTTCCTATGTCGAATTTATGCTGGGCGTCTGCGTCGTATGTACTAAGCTTCTCTTTAAAGCCGTTGCGAAAATCCCGCGATGTCTTGTCGTAATATAACTGAATACGAAAATCAGAATTTTCTGAATTTGTGTGAGCCCACCTTGCCAGAACATTGTGCCCACGAGCCTTCAGCGCGCTAGGGCCACCCTCAGGATTCGGACGTGTGTCGTATACGTTGGATAGTACCGTCAGGTCGTTTTTTTCGCTAAACTCCCAATTAAGCTGGGCTCCTCCCTGGGCCATCGTCCAGTCATCGTTGGCGTCCTCATTTTCAAGAGTCTCGACGCTTGATTTTTTAAAACCCGTGGCATAAGCGCTGTAATGAAATCTATCATTCACTTTTCCTCCGTACCGTAGCGCACCATAATTGCGAAATGCGTTTCCCGCCCCGGCTTCTATCAAAATACCTTGTGTGTCTTTTGCACTTTTCGTAATCATGTTGATTACACCGTTCACCGCGTTGGATCCCCACATTGTACCAGCAGGACCACTGATCACTTCAATACGGTGTATATCTGATAGCAAAACATTTTGCACATCCCAAAATACCCCTGCATACAGGGGGGTATAAACTGTTCGGCCATCGATCATGACCAGCAGCTTGTTGGCGAGTACATTGTTGAATCCTCTTGCGCTTATTGACCACTGGCTTGAATTGACTTGAGCAACCTGCAGGTTAGTAGCAAGTCGCAGTGCCTCTGGCAAACTGGATGCTCCAGATCTGCGGATTTCCTCCTGTGTAATTACCTGTACTGCCGATGGTGTTTGCTTTAAAGGTTCAGGGCTTCGCGATACTGACCTTACTTCCACATTCAACAATTCTTCGATACTAAGTTTTTTCAAAAATGCCGACGATTCAGCAACTTCTTGCCCATCCTGGGCGAGCGCAACATTGGTCGTTAGTACGACGCTTAAGAATATAATACCAGGCAGGGTGACGAAATTGTGGAATTGCATATCAATGACGGCTAAGTTCTTTTTTGCAAAAAGCTGTTTATACCTTGTTGATTACGAGCCAATACATACCCAATTCAGAAATTACTCTGGCGAAATCCTGGAACTCAACAGGTTTAACGATGTAGCTATTTGCACCAAGTTCGTATGATTTTTTTACATCGGGATCCTCTGCTGATGATGTCAGAATTACAACGGGTATCATTTTCGTATGAGGTTCAGCTTTGATTCGGGTCAACACCTCCAGCCCGTTTACTTTCGGCATCTTAAGATCCAGTAAAATGACTTTTGGAACATTGAGGATATTACGTCCGGCATATGCGCCATTGCCGAAAAGAAAATCCAAAGCCTCTGCGCCGTCGACCAGATGAATTACGTGATTTGCAAGGTGGCTTTTTTTTAGGGCTCTGACGGTCAATTCAGCGTCATCGAGATTATCTTCAACAATAAGTATTTCAACTTCAAGTCCCTTCCTTTCATCCATGATCTACTTTATTTTTTCAAAAATATTATTATGACAAACGTGCTTCTTAAAAAGCAAAGCCCATCAACCCCCAGGGTAGGGGTTAATGGGCTCCAACCGTCTAATAAAACTATAGATTAAATTCTCGTTATGCAAAAACTAATTTAAGCAGTAATCAATTTTCTCGTTATGCAAAAAAGATGAAAACAAGTTGATACTCGCACGTGTTTGTGTGCATCAAAAAAAAATCAATCCGCTCAGACTCTTTTTTTTTCAACTATCCTTAATTACAACACACTCATTCTCAGGCTTCATACACGTAGCTTCAGATTTCAACGTTTCGCTAAGTTTTTATAGAAATTAAATCCAACCATTTCTCAATTCGATGTGTCTAAGGAGTAATCACCGAAATATGAGGGTTCTTTTTTGCTTGCTCATTTTCATAGCCGCGGCATCGTGCGAAGAAGAATCCGGCATTCCGCGCGACTCAATCGAATACTTTCAAAAATATTTGAAGGCGGATATGGACTATTCAGATATGAAGTCAATTTTCGGCAAGCCTGATGCCGATGTCGGTAGCGGTATTCATATTTATGTTTACAATCTGAAGGATGGCACGCAGGTCACAATTGGCTACACCGACAAGATTATTTACGCCAGGCATATTGATGAAACACAAGTCCTCAAGGAACTAATATAGATTACCCACTTCGGTTTGACGATGGCACACGTTCGCAGATAAATTCTGCGGACTGTGCCTTTTTGTTTTGATCACGGGATTTTCCGTGCATACCGCTGTATATTCATGACATGAAAGCAGTTGTTATTACAAAACCCGGTGGACCCGAAGTGCTTCAAATGCACGAGCGAAATGTTCCGATGCCTGGGCGGGGTGATGTCTTGATAAATGTATATGCTGCCGGCATAAATCGTCCTGATATTTTTCAACGCAAAGGAAATTATCCCCCACCACCAGGGGCTTCTCCTGACATTCCCGGGCTGGAAGTCGCCGGAATAATAGAATCTATTGGCGAAGATGTTTCAAAATGGAAAGTCGGAGATAGGGTTTGTGCACTACTTACCGGTGGAGGTTACGCCGAATATTGCACCGTTCCGGAAGGTCAGTGCTTAGAGATTCCTGCCTCGCTTACATATGCTGAAGCCGCCTCCTTGCCTGAAACATTTTTTACTGTCTGGAGCAACGTATTTGACCGAGGAAAACTGATGCCAACGGAGAGCCTGTTTGTCCACGGCGGTTCCAGCGGTATAGGGGTGACCGCTATCCAAATGGCCAAAGCATGGGGTGCGAGGGTTATTGTCACCGCGGGGAGCGAAGAAAAATGTACTTTTTGTGAGAAGCTTGGTGCAGAAAAAGCTATAGACTATAAAAAACAAAACTTCGCCGAAGAGGTGAGAAAACTTTATGGTGGCGTAGATGTAATTCTCGATATGATCGGCGGAGATTATACACGCGACAATCTCGATATCCTAAATCCGGAGGGAAGACTAGTATTAATCAACGCAATGAGGGGCGACGAAACAACTGTAAAGCTTTCGCAAATAATGCGAAAACGGTTGATTGTTACGGGTTCGTTGCTACGTTCCAGGGACACAGCCTTTAAGGCTACCGTTGCGAATCAACTGCGAGAGAAAGTATGGCCGTGGATATCGGCCGGAGTAATAAGACCCATTCTGTTCAAAACTTTCCCCCTTGAATTAGCGGCAGAAGCACATAACCTGATGGAGCGAGGTGACCACATGGGTAAACTTGTACTTATCGTAAAAAATACGGAGAACAATTTTTGAGGCGATGGCGTTGCTAGATTAAACGATTGGCGATAAGCCCTCCCCATTACAAGTTACCAGAATAAATGAGCATTGCCATTCAACAGCATGAGATAGAAAATTTTTTTGATCGGTATGAAGCCCTGATTAACGATGCTTTGTCTGGCTCTGAACCCGAAATTGACGAAGCTGTAAATTCTTTTGCAAGTGAATTTCTTGAAGCTAGTCCAACTGGAATTATTACGGAAAAAAACGATAAAGATTTCAGGGAAGTCATAAGCAAGGGCTGGAATTTTTATAAGGAAATAGGTGTCCGAAGTATGGATATACTTTCCATACAGGTAACCATCCTTGATAATTTACACGCGATCGTGAAGGTGCATTGGAATTGTACTTTCGTCCGAAAGAACAACACAGAAGGAGACATCAGCTTCGATATTTTTTACCTCCTTCAAAAGAACGGTGATGATCTGAAAATCTTTGCTTACATCACCGGCGACGAGCAGCAGGCGTTGAAAGATGCGGGATTAATACCCTCGTAGAATTTCAAGATCCTACCAAAATGGAAACAGGCCCTGGTCAGAAGCTTTCTTTTCTACGAGCAATAAAAATCGGTTCACACGCGGCAATTCCATAGTTGCTCGATAACCTAGAATAGCTACCACACTTTGAATTACTGGTTAGTATTAATCCTACCATGTCATGTTTCGAGGAGTTCTGAAACGTATGAAGGGAATACGCAATAACGGTACGCACTTTGCGACCCAATCCTTATTCCTTATTCCTTTTTTCAACTTGACAAACTGGGATTGATCTTCCGAGGTTATCTTAGGGGAGAAAATCGGACTAAAACATTTATGAACTAAGTCTTCTTTGAAAATGGATTACAAGGACTATTACAAAATACTGGGTGTAAGTAAGAATGCTTCGCAGGATGAAATCAAAAAGGCATATCGGAAACTTGCGGTAAAATATCATCCGGATAAGAATAAGGATAATAAGACTGCTGAAGAAAAGTTCAAAGAAGTTAATGAGGCTCATGAAGTATTGGGAGATCCTGAAAAAAGAAAAAAATATGATCAGCTCGGCGCTAACTGGCGTCAATATGAAAATATGGGTGGAAGACCAGGAGGTGGCCAGGGACCTCGTGGTGGCAGCGGACCATTCTCTTTCGACGGCGACTTCAGCGATATTTTTGGACAGAGTGGTTCTGGCTTCTCGGATTTCTTCGAACAATTCTTTGGCCGTAGTGCAGGCGCCGGACAGCGTCAGGGTTCGCGCACGGGAAATGTTAATGGACAAGATTACCAGACTGACATGGATATTACTCTCGAGGAAGCATTTCATGGCACGCACAGACTCATTGAAGTGGAAGACGAAAAATTGCGCATTACAACAAAACCGGGCGCTTACGACGAGCAATTGCTGCGCATCAAAGGGAAAGGTGGAAAAGGTAGCAGGGGAAACCGCGGCGACTTGTTTGTCCGCGTCCATGTTGTGAATCATCCCCGGTTCACACGAAAAGGTGATGACCTTCACACTTCACATACGATAGATTTATTTACGGCTGTACTGGGGGGTACTACCATAGTGGATACCCTGACTGGGCAGGTAAAGGTGAAGATTGCGCCCGGCACACAAAGCGGAAGGGTAATCAGGATCAAAAATAAGGGCATGCCAGTTTACGGAGAAGCGAACATCTTCGGGGATATGTATGTTCAATTACAAGTACACATTCCAGAACGATTGACCGACAAGCAACGGCAATTGTTTGAGCAATTGAAAGCTAGCTACTAATACAATGGAAAAATTTAACACTCTCATAGGCTCGTCAACGCCAGTGTTGGTTGACTTTTACGCTGATTGGTGCGGGCCATGCAAAGCAATGGCCCCAGCGATTCAGGCGGTGGGTAAAGACGTCGAGGGAAAAGCTCGCGTGATTAAAGTCAATATAGATAAAAATCAAGCCGCAGCAATGCAGTACGATGTCAGGGCGGTACCAACCTTCATCATATTCAAAGGCGGACGGCAGGTATGGCGCCATTCGGGTATGATTGACAAAAATACTTTGGAACAACAGCTGCTTTCTTTCGCTAACTAATCATATTCCTATTGTGCAGTGGGAATGACAGATGCAATAGTGTTGCAAATAGAAAAAATCCTGCGTTAATTTGGGCCTAAGGTGAACAATGGGTAAGGTAAGGAAAATGCGCGGCTTTTTCAGCGGACCACTCTCCGCCGCCTTTCTGTTGTTGCTGTATTTCGCGGGGAACGTTCAGTTCGAGATTTTTCACAGTATAGTCCATTCCGTTGAGCAGTCACTGCACACTCCTGAGCAGGAAGAAGACCCTTGTCACAGGACAATTTACCACGAGCTCCAGGACGATGGATGTGATCATGAAACGCACCTGACATCCATTGAGCAATGCCCGCTTTGTCATGTTGTACCAATTAGTATTCAAATATTTGAAGGGAGTCATTCTTTCGAATCGCTTGAATTGCCGGACGAATTTGGACAATACATTCCCGTCAATGCAACCGTATGGGAATTCTTTAACATTCCTGCGAGAGCTCCCCCTGTAGTATAGAAGTTTCTTTCAATTGATGCCGCGGACTAACCGACGGATAACTTCTATCTCAAATTAAAATGACTTACAAAAATATTGTATTGCTGGGAGCAGCGATGCTCTTATGTTTATTCACGACAGGGGCGCAGGATTGCAACGGATCGTTTACCGGCCGCGTATTGGACAGCTCAAATCAGCCAATAGTCGGTGCTAGCATTTTGCTCGTGCACCAGCAAAAAGGAGACGTTACCGATCTCCAGGGTGCATTCAACTTCACGGATTTATGTCCCGGAAACTATGTCGTTAGTGTACGATATCTCGGCTATGAAAATGAGGAGTTTGAGATCGCCATAAATGGTACCATCCGAAAAATCATTCACCTAAAAGAACGCGTGAGCGAACTTCCCGAATTAGTTATCGAAGATGAACTGATGCATACAGAACATGCTCATAATCTGACAACTCTTAGCGCTAATCAGCTCGCTGAATCGGCGGGTAAAACTCTTGGGGAGTCATTAAAAGAGATTGCAGGTGTGAATTCAATTCAGAGCGGTCCTGGAATCTTTAAACCAGTCATTCACGGTGTTCACAGTCAGCGTGTATTAATATTAAATCACGGCATCAGGCAGGAGGGACAACAATGGGGTGCAGAGCATGCTCCTGAAATTGATCCGTTTGTTGCATCTGATGTCTCCGTAATTAAAGATGCTTCATCAATAAAATATGGGACTGATGCTATTGGCGGTGTGATTGTAGTAAATCCCGCACCACTTCCTGAAAGGGCTGGAATCGGCGGATCCATAAGCACAATAGCGCAGAGCAACGGTAGGTCTGGAACCATTTCCGGGATGATTGAAGGTGGTATCAATAATCGGGATGGTTGGGGATGGCGGATACAGGGAACGGCAAAACGCGCGGGAGATTTTCATACCCCAAATTATAGTCTTACCAATACTGGAATCAGAGAACTGAATTTCTCGGCTGCCACGGGCTATCATGACGAGCGTCTTGGAGTCGAAGTCTTTTTCAGTCACTTTGCGTCGGAGATAGGAATCTTGAAAGGTGTCTCAATCGGAAATCAAAATGACCTTGAGGATGCGATGACAAGGCCTGAACCACTGTACACTTCATCATTCAGTTATGATATAAGCGAACCGCGTCAGACGGTAAGCCACAATCTTCTCAAGGTAAGCGGCCACGTCAAATTGCCTAAGAGTGAATTGCGTTTGCAGTATGGTTTTCAAAATAACCATCGGAAAGAATTTGATTTTAGAATCGGAGATCTTTCCAACACTCCAGATCTGAATCTTCGATTGAACACCCATACAATGGAAACAGAATGGGAATATTTCAAGAATGATAAATGGTCGATTTGCACTGGCGTCACTGCGATGTTCCAACAGAATAGAAAAGTATTCGGTACACAAAAGGTCCCATTCATTCCCGATTTCAATAATGTATCTGGAGGATTTTTTGGGATTACAAAAATGAACTTGAATAAATGGATTGTCGATCTCGGGCTGAGATACGACTACCGCTATTATTCGGTTGCTGGATACGATTATAAAAATTCGCTGTTCCGAGCTAACCTGAATTTCAATAACTTCAGTGCAACAGCGGGCGCTACCCTGGCAAGAAGAAGCAACGAAGCTTTAAAACTAAACATCAGCAGTTCGTGGAGACCTCCGCACGTCGCTGAACTCTATAGTGTGGGAACTCATCAGAGTGCTGCAGCAAATGAATATGGTTTTCTTTTGAACGATACTACAAATGAGGTGCTTGATATTGATGATGTGTCATTTAAAACAGAGCAGGCGGTGAAGTTTGTTGCCACCTACCAGCGAGTTCTTGGAAGTTTTGGTTTTGAAATAAGTCCGTATGCAAACTACATTTTTAATTACATCTATTTGCGCCCGGCAGGTGTTACACAAAATGTAAGAGGGACGTATACATACTTCCGATACACGCAGACCGATGCTTTATTTTTAGGCCTCGACGTTTCAGCGTTTTGGCAGGTTCATCCCCGGGTACAGGTCCTTCCGAAGATTTCATTGTTGCGCGCGTCGGACCATCGCAACGACGACTATCTTGTTTTCATTCCACCAAACCGTTACGAAGTTGCAGTGCGTTATGAGAAACCTTCACCGGGTTCCTTGAGTAAATTGTTTGTGGAAACAAAGGCAAGGTTTGTAGACAGGCAACGACGAGCACCCAGGGTGATAACTGTTCAGGAAATTAATGAAGCACGCGAGGACAACGCAGATCCATTAAATGGCAATAATTCAAATTTTGATTTTATGGCTCCTCCGCCAGCATATATCCTTTGGGATTTTGCAGCTGGCGTTTCTCTGAAATCCGAAAAAAATCGTTATGATTTTCGGATTGCGTCTGAAAATCTTTTAAACAGTTCATACAGAGAATACACAAACCGCTTCCGCTATTTTGCCGATGATATAGGCAGGAACTTTCTGATCTCTGTGAAATGCTTTTTTTAGTATGACATTTAAGTTTTTCTATTCCAAATATTTTCCCCACACCATGCGTATATTGATAGCGTTGGTCGTCATTGCTACTGTTTTATCATGCGAGGTTGATGATCCGCAAAAGGAAGAAGTTCCTGAGCTTATCACAAAGGTAATATTGAGGTTTGTGCCAGATAACGGTGGTGAACCAATTGTTGCTACAGCGTCAGACCCGGACGGTGAAGGGGTGGGGGACATTGAGATCGACCAGCCTATCAACCTCGCCGCAATGGCTACCTACCACCTCGAGATCATGTTGGTGAACAACCTTGCTGATATTACTCAGCCAGAGTATGATGTGACGGAAGAAGTGAGCGAGGAAGCTGGCGAACATATGTTCTTCTTCCAGTGGACGGAAGATTTGTTTGCTACTCCATCGGGAAGCGGAAATATTGAAAGTGCCGCTGGATCTGTAAACTATCTTGATGAGGATGAAAATGGACTACCGCTTGGACTTGAAACAATGTGGACAACCTCAGGTCCGGCTACCGGGGAGTTTCGAATCGTACTGAAACATCAACCTGACTTGAAATCTTCCAATTCCGATGCACATACCGGAGAAACCGATTTGGATGTTGTTTTTCCAATTACCATCGAGTGATGGATGAACACTACTCAACTCTTTTTCTTAAGAACAACATTTTCTGCATTCTTGGCGACTAGCCTCGTATAAAACTCTCTTAGGTTAGCGTATTCGTCCTGGTAGAAAAGAGTCTTGTTAATTTGCAGCCGATTCATCACCACAATCTTGTTGCTATTGACCGAAATGTTGAAAGTATATTTGGCTGCGCCCTCAGGTAAGGTAAAAACCTTGCTTTCAGGAACTTCTTCCACCGTGTAGCCATCGGGTATGGTGATGTTGTAAACAGAAACCTTGTCAACGATAGAACTGAAGTCGACTGGATATTGTCTTGAGGTCAGGACATAAGGATTGGATTCTTCCCTTAGAAAGACAATTGGATTAAAGTAGATTAAATCACCAGAAAGAGTTGCGTAGCTGTCAATGCTGATGTCGTAGTTTTCAAGGAGAGGTTTATCGAGATCCTTTCCATTCAAGATCTCAGAAGTTTGGACATTCGATAGTTTAGTTATGAACGAATCTTTCTTATATGATTCTTCTCCTCCCTCCAATTTTTCGCGTCCGGAGTACGCAGCATACCCATCGTTAATGATTTTAACTTTCCCGCTTAACTGACCTTCATTAGAGATAATGACATTCGCGTTCAATGATACTTTTTCTCGCGTGGACGGTTCAATTCCAACCCAACCGTGCTGACCTGATGATACGAGAAAACCTTTGTGATTGAAGCACCGCGCCGGTAGCATGTCATAGGGAAGATTTTTTTCAGTGGCATCCAGATACAATTCGCTACCATCTTCCAGTGTTACATGGCAAATGACATAATCAAACTGTCTGGATGACGGGAAGTCCTGCAGAACATATCCATTTTCGCGGGTGCTTAAAAATACCAGGCCAACATTTAACCCGGCTTTCTTCAGCAGCGAGGCAAACAATAAATTGATATCCCCTGATGATCCTCTTTTCTTTTCCACTACATCATGAGGATCATACGCGGCGAAGTCACAGAAACCATTCCAACTCACGGATTCCTTCACAAAAGCTGATAACACTTTGATCTTTTGTGTAGCCTCGGTCATATCCGCCGTTAGTTCCTTTACTTTTCCGTTCAGGTAGCTGTCTTGTAAAAGGATTTTCCCCACGGTGTGTCGGGTCATGAGGTCTATAGCAATATCGCCCCATCCGCGGGCACGGTCCACTTTAAGAATGGAAAGGTAGGCATCCTCATTGGGCATGTGTGGTTCGGCCTTAAAGGCTGGAACGTCCACCATGAGCCATTCGTGGCGCGATCCATTATGTTTAGTTACATGCGATGTGGGTTTAAGCTCACCGCATAAAAGTTGATTGATATGTTGAGGGCCGGTATAGATAAATTCACTTCTTACAACCGGTATGGTAAACTGAAATTGCCACCTGGGATAGTATGCATTCTCATACATGCAGGAGAATTCAAATTCAATTATCGAACCTTCCTTAACGTTCGGGAACGCAACAGTGATAACATCGGAATCTTTGCTGGTTTTATCCTTCAGGATTTGACGGTTATCTAGCTCAGTTTTCTGAATAGCGCCGTTGACGAGATTATACGTAACGCCTTTAAATTTCTTTAACCCGTGCTTGTCAATGCGTATTTTTAAGTTTGCCCATTCTGAAAAAGCAGAGGATCTGAAAATTTTGATTTGCGTGTGCCTTGTCAGGATCGTTCCGGCCGTCGAATTTATATCCACATTCATAACACCCTGATCGGATAATATTAGTGCGGCAGCAGCCGTATCCTTCACATACCGGGTCATCTTGAGATCCTCAAGCGAGATATCTCCAAATTTTGGCGCTTCGTTTTGAGAAAAGGATAAATGAAATGATGTGAACAGGATTATAGGAAGGAGGATCCTTGGATACATGAGGCTAAGGGTTTGCTTAATACAACTTTCTAAATGCTTAATACCTTTTGAGATAAAAAGGTATCCGCTCCAACGGCTTTATTATCTGGAAGATACAAAAGTTATTTGGTGTATGCGGTGGTAATGCCTGATTGATAACAGCTTTACGACTTACATTTATTACATCTGTTTGTTGTAACTGTTATGAGTACCGTTAATCTAATTCGTGATTAGGGGACGGCTTTAGGCAACAAATTTAAAAAAGTGTATAAACAATTAAGGTTAACGATTATCTTTGGGGCCGTGAAGCGAGCTCTCGCGATATTATTCATTTTTCTGTTGTCAGCGCAGTGCATTTTCAAGCTGACGATAATAACTTATTTTGAAACCAATCGCGATTATATCGCCGAAGTGCTCTGCATCAACAAAGAAAAAAAGATCACCGTTTGCTATGGACAATGCTTCCTGGATCGGAACCTTGCCATCGCGGATGAAGGCAGCGACGATCAGGCTACTAACACTAATAAAACACAGGTCGAAACCTCGATTTTTCTCATAACAGATTTCGGCTGGGATTCTAAGAAAGCATCCTTTTTACTGCAAAAATTCGATTCGAGAGAATTGTTGTATGCTTATGATCTCACGCATACTTTGTTCCATCCTCCCTGCTGAAATTGTCAGCCAACATCTGGTGTGTTAGTCAATAAATAACCACCAGGCTACATGAATATTCTAATCTTTTTTCAACGTCCGTCACAAGACGACGCGTTGCATCTTTTAACGCAATTCAAATGAGAATTTTGCATTCATACTTATTAATTTTTCTATCGCTGGCAATAATTGCCTGCGACGATGATGACTCTTTGACTGAAGGAAGAGGACAGATTACAATCGAATTTGATAATCGAGTTGGTAACGATGACCTTCAATTGTTGACAGACTACGTTAATGCCTCCGGCGAATCTTTTCAAATTTCAAAGCTTAACTATTACATAAGCAACATTACGCTTACTACAACTGATGGGAACGTTTTTATTGTGCCGCAGGATTCCAGTTATTTTCTAATCATGGAAGAACACCACGAAACGCATCATGTGAAATTGAGAAATATACCTTCGGGAAATTATAACAAAATAAGTTTCACGATTGGAGTTGATAGTCTTCGAAGCACGATGGATGTCAGCAAAAGGCCAGGAGTACTTGACCCTGCGCAAGGGCACGACGGAATGTACTGGACGTGGAACTCAGGTTACATTTTTTTCAAAATGGAAGGGACCTCGACAGCAGCTCCTTCGGATCAGGACAACAAATTCTACTATCATATTGGCGGATATGGGGGCTATGAAACTCCAGGTATAAACAACATACGTATGGCAACACTCGATATGGGTAGTGCAGTTGCCCAGGTCAGGCCGGAGAAAAATCCTCAGGTGCATCTCCATGTAGATGTCCTGGAATTTTTTAGCAATCCAATACCCATTTCTATTGCTGAACATCCCCTGGTTATGTTTTCCGAGTTCTCGACAACGATCTCTGCTAATTATGTAAACATGTTTAAGTATCACCACGTGCATAACTAGTGCCTGATGAAATTGTGCCACGCATTTCTTTTCTTTTTCGTGTTGTTCGCGGCAGCTTGTTCCGAAGATGAACAAACCATGGAGCCAAAACCAACTCCGGTGGTATTGGAACTTCCAACTAATTTTCCAGAACCAGCCTATGACCTGTTGGCTAACCCGTTAACCGAAGAAGGAATTGTATTGGGAAAGATGCTTTTCTATGATGCTGCCTTATCTCGTGATAACACCATTTCATGTGGATTTTGTCATCAGCAACCGACGGCCTTCACTCACCACGGTCACGACGTAAGTCACGGCATCGGCGATCAGTTGGGTCGGAGAAATTCCTTGCCTGTTCAGAATTTGATTTGGTACAGAAATTTTTTCTGGGATGGTGGCGTCCATAATCTTGACCTGGTTCCGCTGAATGCGATCAGCAATCCAGTGGAGATGGACGAGGAGACACCTAATATCTTGCGCAAACTTGAAGGGCAACAGAAATACCGAGACCAGTTCAAAGCTGCTTTTGGGTCTGAAGAGATCAACAGTACCCGATTCCTCCAATCTCTGACCCAATTTATGGCGACGATGATCTCTGCGAATAGCCGATACGATAAGTATGTGAGGAATGAAGGTGTGCAACTTACGCCAAATGAGCTGGAAGGTGAAGTATTGTTTCGTCAGCATTGTGCTTCCTGTCATGCTGGTGATTTATTTACGGACCAATCATTTCGCAATAATGGTTTCAGTACTGCTGACGATATGTTGAAAGATCCAGGACGGGAAGAGATCACATTAAATCCTGAAGACCGGGGCAAATTTAAAGTACCCAGTTTGCGCAACGTACAGTATACCGCCCCTTACATGCATAATGGAAAGCTTAATACCCTTCAGGATGTCCTGAACTTTTACGCGTCAGGCGTTCATGTAAGTCTAACACTCGATCCTCTGCTCATGCAAGGTGAACAACCAGGTATCAACCTTACGGTTGATGAACGAAGTAAAATAATTGATTTCTTAAAGACTCTTACTGATGAAGAGTTTCTCAGTGATCGTCGCTTTTCGGAATATTAATATTATCACTATGAAAAAAGTATTTATCGCCGGTTTAGTATCAATGCTGTTGATTCCGCTCAGCAGTCAGGCTTGCAATGTATGTGGATGTGGTGTTGGTAACTATCACTATGGTATACTACCCCAACTCGGAAAGAATTTCGTGGGAATGCGTTATCGTTACAGCTCATTCAAGTCAACATTGGATGGTTCTCATGCGCATCAATATTCCTACGAGACTTTTAGAACTGCAGAATTGTGGGGTAGATTTTATCCTGTTAAACGGGTCCAGGCGTTTGTTTTCGTTCCTTTCAACTTTAATGAAAGGATAGAGGGTCCAACCACAAAAAATCTGAAAGGTTTGGGTGATATAATAGTCAGCGCGAATTATAATGTTATAAATACATACGACAGCGCAGACCGTTTCTTCAAACATAACCTACTGGTAGGCGCAGGTCTCAAGCTACCAACGGGAGAGTACAGGCAAATTGAAAACGGTCTTACTGTAAATCAGAATTTTCAGTTGGGGACCGGCAGCGTGGATGTTCTCTTGAACGCGATACATACTGTCAGACACAATAACATTGGGCTTAACGCTGAGCTCAGCTACAGTCTAAATACGACGAATAAAGACGAGTACAGGTTCGGCAATGCGGCGCGGGCTGGACTGACGATGTTCTATATCCTACGTACTGGTTCGGTGACCGTGATGCCCAACGTTGGTATTAGCGGCGAATTTTTCAGGGACAATAAGCAGTTCGATCAACCCTTTCCTGACACAGGCGGGTGGGCTACGTTATGCCAACTTGGTTCTGAAATTTATTATCGAAGCATTGCCGTCGGTGTTTCGTGGTCTCATCCCGGAAGACAGAAATTGTTTAACGGACTGGTTGAGGCGAATGATAGAACATCCGCTCACATCACCCTGATGTTCTAATATCCACCAGAGATCCTTATTCACCTTTGAATGGAAGGAATCTGTATAGTGCTTTATGCCATTTGCCGATAATGTCTGATAGATTCAGATGCGTTTGTTTTTTTTACAACTTTTCTAGCTAAAATTGTAATAGGACATTCCCTAAACCAAACGTATGAGTATTTCTAGAAAAGTAACAGCGTCTTTACTTGTTTTTGCCGTAGTATTCTTATTCGCAGTCTCCTGTGACACTTCAGAAGATGCAGGAGTCAGGGTTTTAGTATTCAGCAAAACTGCAGGATTCAGGCATGAGTCGATTGGAGCCGGCATCGAGGCATTGCGCGAACTCGGAAGGAAGCAAGGCTTTGAAGTTGATACCACTGAAAACGCTTCAAAATTCAATGAGGAAAATTTGACCCGTTACAAAGCGGTAATATTTCTTAACACCACGGGTGATGTGCTTAACCATGAACAACAAAATGATTTCGAACGATTCATTCAGGCTGGTGGGGGATTTGTTGGGATTCATGCTGCAACGGATACAGAGTACGATTGGCCATGGTATGGTAAGATGGTGGGTGCATATTTCGAAAGTCATCCCAACGATCCCAACGTTAAGAAAGGTGAATTTTATGTGGTTGATAAGAACCATCCGGCATCTGATTCCCTGCCGGACCGTTTTGAGCGTACCGACGAGTTTTATAGTTTCAAAAACATAAACGATAAGGTGAACGTCCTTGTCAAAATTGATGAGAAAACGTACACAGGCGGAACGAATGGTGACAACCACCCGATGTCATGGTACCATGATTACGATGGTGGACGGGCATTTTACACTGCCATGGGGCACACCGATCAGACCTACAAAGAACCCTTATTTCTTTCGCACATTGCCGGTGGCATTGAATATGCCTTAGGTGGTAAAAAATCTGTGAAGCTGAATTATTCCATGGTTCGCACGAAACGTGTGCCTGAGGAAAACCGATTCACCAAAATTATACTCGATGAAAAACTGGACGAGCCGGTAGAGCTTGCGTTATTGCCGGGTCAACGTGTACTTTTTGTTGAACGAAAAGGTGCTGTCAAGATCTACGATCCGGTCGAACAAAAAACAAAAACCATTGCGAAGATACCTGTTAGTACGAAGTATAAATTTAAAGACAACGGTCGCGATGAGGCGGAAGACGGACTTCTTGGTGTAGCGCTTGATCCGAATTATGTGAAGAATAATTGGATTTACCTCTATTATTCGCAGGCTGGAGATAAACCTGTAAATATCCTCACACGATATGAATTAATTGGTGATTCACTGATGGAGTCATCCAAAAAAATATTGCTGGAAGTTGAAGTTCAGCGTGAGCAGTGCTGCCATACCGGCGGGTCAATCGCTTTCGACGCTGACGGAAATTTGTATCTGTCCACAGGAGATAATACTAGCCCGCGTTCAACCCGCTATGCTCCCATGGATAATCGACCAGGCAGAGGGCCATGGGATGCACAAAAATCGTCTGGCAACACGAACGACCTGCGAGGAAAGATTTTGCGCATTCATCCTGAACCCGATGGAACTTATACGATCCCGGAAGGAAACCTGTTTTCAAAGGGAACACCGAAAACGAGACCAGAGATTTACATTATGGGTGGACGAAATCCATACCGGATTTCAGTTGACAAAACTACTGGCTATTTATATTGGGGCGATGTGGGACCTGATGCGGGTACCGACTCCGTTAATCGTGGCCCGAGAGCTTACGACGAAATAAATCAGGCGCGCAAAGCAGGATTTTATGGATGGCCATATTTTGTAGGGGATAATCAGGCTTACCACGAACGTGATTTTGCAACGGGTAGGCAGGGCGCCGCCTTCGATCCTATGAAGCCGGTGAATCATTCGCCCAACAACACGGGCTTAAATGAATTGCCTCCTGCTCAGAAAGCTTTTATCTGGTATCCCTACGACGTGTCGCCGGAGTTTCCGTTGCTGGGAACCGGAGGCCGCACAGCAATGGCGGGACCGGTATTCTACAGCAAGGACTTTAAGAACGCAAAGCGCGCATTTCCCGACTATTATGACGGAAAGCTATTCATTTATGAATGGATGAGGGGTTGGATTATTGCCGTCACGATGGATGATGAAGGTAACTATGTGTCGATGGAACCGTTCATGCCCAGCTACAAATTCAGCAATCCAATGGATATGGAGTTTGCTGAGGATGGTGATCTTTATTTACTGGAATATGGTACAGGATGGTTTCAGGGTAATGAAGATGCAAGGCTTGTCAGGATCGAGTACAATGGCAATAACCGGAAACCTCATGTGCAGATGGCGGCTGATAAAGTGAAAGGAGCGGTTCCAATGACCGTCAATCTGAGTTCAGCAGGTACAAAAGATTTTGATCGCGATGCACTTGCGTACGAATGGAAAATACTGGACCAGGACGGCAAAGTGCTTTCTACAATGAAGGAAGAGAATTCAAAATTTACATTTGAACAAGCGGGAGTTTACAAAGCTGCGCTTACTGTTACCGATGCAGCGGGTGAGAAGGCTGGGAAAGAAATTGAGATACTTGCGGGCAATGAACCCCCCGAAGTTAAGTTTGAAATTACGAGAGGTAACCAAACCTTCTTCTTTCCCAATCAACCATTTGAGTATGCAGTCACCGTAAGCGACAAAGAAGACGGTAGTCTTGCCGATGGGCGCATTGAACCAGAAGAAATTTCGGTGCGCATAGATTATCTCGCAGAGGGATTTGACAAGGTGGAAATCGCCCAAGGACATCTAAGTGCTGATGCATTTGCAAAGTTTGCTAAAGGCAAAAAGCTCATAGATCAAAATGATTGTAAGTCGTGCCATATCATTGACAGGAAATCGATCGGTCCGACATACCTGGATGTCGCGGCAAAATATAAGGACGATACGAAGGCTACCGACTACTTAGTTAAAAAGATTATTCAGGGAGGAACCGGCGTTTGGGGAGAAGTTGCTATGGCATCGCATCCGCAGTTGTCCGTTGCAGATGCTACTGAAATGGTAAATTACATTCTTAACCTGGGAGTCGAAGAAAAAATTGTACGACTAGCTCCGCAGGGAACATATACACCAACGGCAACAAGCTTTGACGGTAATGGGGTCTATATCATGCGCGCTGCTTACACGGATAATGGAGCGAATGGTATCGAGGCATCAACTGTAGAAAAAACGATGATATTGAAAAGTTCAAGTTTTTCGGCGAGCATTGCTGATGAAACAGATGGAGTTCAAAGATTTAAACTTCCTCAGCCGCCGATGGATCTCATGATAGGTTCGCGCAGCGGCGGCTACATGAGGTATAATAAGTTGGATCTCTCGGGAATTTCCGAGGTAACATGCTATGTATTTGCTCCCGAGGCGCAATTGAATGCAGCGGGCGGTACGATTGAGGTTCGCCTGGATCGAGTGGATGGAACACTGGTCGGAGAATCGAAAGCAATCGTGCCATCAAAAGGGAAAGATCCATCGTTAACCCCTACTATTGCCAACATAAAAATAAGTCCAACCACTGGCGTTCACGACGTTTACTTCATCTTTAGAAATGAAAAAGCTCCAGGTGGACAATCGTTGTTCATCATATCGAATATTGCTTTTAAGTATGACGCGAAAGCATTCACGAATGCACTTACGTTGAAATAAGATTTCACTCCGCGCGTCTGGTGCCGATGTAGGTCGGATCAGGCGCGTGGATGCTTACTTCTTTCGCTATTCATTATTTTTGTTGCCATACCAATAAAAGGATGGAAGAAGAACCATACAGCATGTATTCATTTTTGCTCGACCGCACAGCTCGGAGGGTCAAGCAATATGCTCAAAAGCGATTCAAAGAATTGGGGTTGAATGTTACGGTCGATCAATGGCTCATATTGAGACACTTGTATGACAACGACAACCTGAATCAAAAAGAACTGGCGGAATTAGTTTTCAAGGATACCCCCACGCTAACGAGAATAATTGACTTGCTCTGCGACAAAGGTCTTACTAAGCGCAAAGTTCATCCCGAAGACCGTCGTTCATTTAATGTATGCCTCACCGCGCAGGGTCGCGCCCGTGTCGAACAAATGAAACCGAAGGTGAAGGATGTGAGGTTGAAAGCATGGGAAGGCCTGACCGAGCGTGATTTTGCGCAGTTTAAGCGCATTTTGAATGCTATATATGTCAATTTAAAATAACGTAAGTCATAAAATTTTTTTGAAAAATAGTTGTTATACTAATTATTAGTAAGTCATGTTTTTCGTACTTTTAAGAAAAAGAATAAGATGATAGCAACAGACATTTGTGTAGTAGGGGCTGGCCCTGTCGGTTTATTTTCCGTCTTTGAAGCTGGGTTGTTAAAGATGCGTTGTCATCTCGTTGACGTGTTACCACAGATCGGCGGGCAGCTATCAGAAATTTATCCCAAGAAACCCATTTACGATATCCCAGGATATCCCGAGATCAAAGCTGAGGAACTGGTAGAGAAGCTTCACGAGCAGATACTTCCGTTTAAGCCAACATTCACCCTTGGAGAGCGGGTTGAAAGACTGGACAAGACGCAGGGAAATGAGTTCATTGTTACGACTTCTGATGGCACTGAAATCAAGGCTAAGGTTATTGTGATCGCAGGCGGCCTGGGTTGCTTTGAACCTCGCAAGCCGGAGTTGGAACGTCTGGAGCATTTTGAAGGCAAAGGAGTAGTGTATATGGTGAAGGACCCTGACAAATTCCGAAATAAGAAATTGGTGATTGCAGGCGGCGGAGATTCTGCATTGGATTGGTCCATTTACCTTTCAGAGATTGCTGAGAGCGTCACATTGGTTCACCGAAATGAATCATTCAGAGGTGCGCCCGATTCGACAGAAAAAGTATTTCACCTTGCAAAGGAGGGTAAACTGAACCTGATGTTAAACTCAAACCTTCGTTCCCTCCAGGGTAATGGCGTGTTGAACGCTGTGGAGGTAATTGACAAGCAGGGAGTGGTTAGTAAGCTAGCTGCAGACTTTATAATTCCGTTGTTTGGATTGAGTCCGAAGCTCGGACCTATCGCTGACTGGGGATTAAACATTGACAAGAATGCCATTGAAGTAAACACACTGGATTATTCGACGAACGTCGATGGGATTTATGCCATAGGAGATATTAACACCTACCCGGGAAAACTAAAGTTGATATTATGCGGGTTTCATGAGGCGGCCCTGATGGCTCAAAGTGCTTTTAAACATATATACCCTAACCAAAAATTGAGTTTCAAGTATACGACTGTAAATGGGGTTAATGCTTTTTAATTTATTATGATAGCTTTTGATGTTGTTGACGGGAAGGGTACTTCACAAAAGATTGAAGTTCCTGAGGAGATTAACTTAAACCTGATGGAAGTTTTGAAAGCTTCCGACTATGATATTCTTGCTACATGCGGTGGGATGGCGCTGTGTGCCACTTGTCAGGTTGAGGTGGCGAAGGGATTGGAAAATCTGCCACCACCCACAGATATCGAAATGGATATGCTCGATCAACTTCCACGCTGTACATCTCAGAGTAGGTTAGCTTGTCAGATTAAGATCGGTGACAATTTAACGGGAGCGGTGTTTCATTTGGCGTCTGAATAGTTAATCTTACTTTGTCAAGTTAGAAAAAAAGGAATAGGGAGTAGGGAATAAGGAGTAAGGGTGGGTCTCAAAGTACGCACCCTTATTCCCTATTCCTTATTCCTTTCCTCAAAATGCTCAAACATGACAAAGTAGGTTAATGGCCGCGGCTAATAGATTCTATGTAATTCATATCGGTTGGCCTATACGCAAACTGCAGCGGCGCTCGGCTTTTTCGCGAATTGACATTCGGGCGCGCAACATTCCATTTCCATATCGTCTATTGTTGCAAAGGAGCACAACCTCACAATGCGATATCGACGCCTTTTTCTAAAATTTTCTCCTCACAATGGTGAGAATGTTGCCGATAACTCCTCCTTATTTGGCCATTTCATCTAATGAAATTCTATTGTAATGTTGCGAAATGAAAACTTATCTGTCACTACAGTGTATTTCTACTATCTTTGGCAGATTTTTTATTTTAGGCAAAACGGTTTCTGCATGCAAAGTCCTGCTTTCGGCGAAAAGATTCTCTCAATCGATATTGGAGGTTCACGCATTAAAGCCACGATTCTGGATCTTGAAGGCAATATGCTGATGGATTTCCAAAAGATTAGCACACCGACACTACCGGACCCTGACAATGTGATTCAAGCCATTTTAGTGTTGATAAAAGATTTTCAGGCCTTCCACCGGGTTTCGGTCGGATTTCCAGGGTACACCAGAGTCGGGATTGTCCACACTGCGCCGAACCTTGGAACCGCCAGATGGGAAGGCGTTAATCTGGGTGAAATGCTTACAACTGCCCTAAACAAACCTGTGCGGGTCCTGAATGATGCCGATATGCAAGGACTTGGCGTTATCAGGGGTCAGGGGCTGGAGCTGGTATTGACCTTGGGCACAGGCTTCGGAACGGCGCTCTTTCTGGATGGCAACCTTCTTCCACATCTAGAACTCGCGCACCATCCCTTTTCAAAAGACCGGACTTATGACAACTATATTGGCGATCAGGCATTGAACGAAGTTGGCCTTGAAAAATGGAACAAGCGTTTGAAAAAGATTATTCCCGTTTTGCAAACTGTATTCAATTACGATCACTTATATATAGGAGGTGGTAATTCGAAGAAGATCAGTTTTGATATTGGTGATTCGATAACGCTGGTATCTAACGTTGATGGGATAAAGGGCGGCGCGAAGGTCTGGCAACGTGAAATGTTATACATCGTGTAAATTGTATATTTTCTTATTAAAAAAACCAAACATCAAACTCAGCTGAGAAATGCAAACAAAAGATCAAACTCTGGTTCAGACTTCCATCAACACGGTACGGGTATTAGCAGCAGATGCCGTTCAAAAGGCAAATTCGGGACACCCCGGTATGCCTATGGGCGCCGCACCTATGGCACACGTTCTTTGGTCGGATGCCATGAACTATAACGCAGAAAGTCCGGATTGGCTAAATCGTGATCGCTTCATTTTATCGGCTGGGCACGGATGTATGCTTCAATATATTTACCTGTATCTGACCGGGTATGACATTTCAATGGAGGATTTGAAGAAGTTCCGCCAGCTACATAGCAAGACACCAGGTCACCCAGAGTTTGGTTTGTTAAAGGGAATTGAAGTTACAACGGGACCGCTAGGGCAAGGTTTTGCAAACGGTATTGGATTTGCAATAGGTCAGAAGTTTTTGGCAGCCCGATATAATAAACCGGGATTCGATCTTTTCAATTACAACATCTACGCGATCTGCAGCGATGGCGATCTGAATGAAGGTGTTAGCGCAGAGGCCGCTTCCCTTGCAGGTCACTTGAAGCTTGGCAATATCATATACTTGTATGACGACAACCATATTTCAATTGAGGGTGATACAGCTATCGCGTTCACTGAAGATGTTGCAAAACGTTTTGAAGCCTATGGATGGCATGTTCAGATAGTAAGCGATGGAAATGATGTTGAGGCGATTTCTGAGGCAATAAAAAAAGCGAAAGCTGAAACTTCAAGACCTTCGATTATAAATGTCAGAACACAAATCGCATTCGGAAGCCCTAACAAAGTTAATACAGCAGGAGCACACGGTTCCCCTCTGGGCGAGCCAGAAGTGAAGTTAGTGAAAGAAAATCTTGGATTTGACCCGGCACAATATTTTGTAGTCCCGGATGAAGTCCTGGACTTTTACAGGAAGTGTGGGAAGAAAGGGGCTGAAGCAGAAAAGAAATGGAATGAACTTTTTGCTGAGTATCGCAAAGCTTATCCTGAACTTGCCAAAGAATTCGAAGCACTGAGCAAGGATCAACTGCCTGAAGGTTGGACCGATAAACTTCCTTCATTTAAACCTGAGGATGGCAAGATCGCTACTCGCCAGGCATCTGGTAAAGTACTCAACGCAATAGCCGATGCGTTACCCACCCTTATCGGCGGTTCCGCGGATCTTGCGCCTTCTACTGAAACGCTTTTGAAAAAATATCAATCATTCGCTCCAGATAATTACAGCGGAAGAAATTTCCACTTTGGTATACGTGAACACGCGATGGGATCGATTCTGAATGGAATGGCATTAACACCAGCAATCATCCCGTACGGCGCAACCTTCCTTATCTTTTCCGAGTATATGCGCCCACCCATACGGTTGGCGGCTATTATGAAAATTCGTCCTATTTATGTTTATACGCATGATAGTATAGGTCTGGGAGAAGATGGAACTACGCATCAACCTGTAGAGCAACTAATATCCTTACGTTCGATCCCGAATACTCTGGTCATTCGTCCGGCTGATGCGAATGAAACTGTTCAGGCTTGGAGAGTAGCTATTGAATCGCGTAACGGACCCGTTGCAATTGTATTGACCCGCCAGGGACTTCCTGTTATTGATCAAACCAAATACGCATCAGCTAAAGGCCTTGAAAAGGGTGCTTATATTCTTTCCGACGTCGAGAATCCATCCTTGATCTTATTGGCGACTGGTTCCGAGGTCTCATTAGTCTTGGACGCACAGGCAAAATTAAAAGAAGAAGGTATCGCCGCGCGCGTTGTAAGCATGCCTTGCTGGGAGCTTTTCGAAAAACAGGATGCATCTTACAAGGAGAAAGTATTACCTCCGTCGATACGTAAGAGACTTGCTGTTGAAGCGGGCTCAGTATTAGGGTGGCATAAATATGTGACTGATGAAGGTTCTATTCTTGGAATGACAACCTTTGGAGATTCCGCACCGGCGGGAGATTTGATGAAGCTGTTCGGGTTCACTGTCGACAACGTCGTCAAGGAAGCCCGGAAACTTCTTGGAAAGTAAGAGACATACTTTATTCACCAAAAACCAAAAAAATGAGGCTCGGAATTGCAGCAGATCATGGCGGGTTTGCCTTAAAAGAAGAGATTAAGTCGTGGCTTATTTCAAATGGTCACGACGTCAAAGACTTTGGTGCTAACAGTTACGATGCAGCAGACGATTATCCCGACTTTGTAATTCCATTGGCAAAAGCTGTTGCGTCAGGGGAGTTTAAGGGTATTGCAATTTGTGGAAGCGGTGTGGGAGCATCAGTTGCTGCTAATAAAGTCCCTGGTGTTAGGGCAGCCCTTATTGTCGATATTTTTTCAGCTCATCAAGGCGTCGAGGATGATGATATGAATTTAATTTGCCTGGGTGGCCGTGTCATCGGGGTGAAACTTGCGGAAGAATTGATATCGTCATTTCTGAATGCAAAATACATTGGCGCCGAACGGCATCGCAGGAGACTTGATAAGATTGCAGCAATCGAACGAAAATAACTTTTTGAAAAAAACTAAAACAGACATGGCGAACAAATCCATCTTCGGAATTATTGGTATGGGAACGATGGGGCGGAATCTATTGCTCAATATTGCCGATCATAATTTTGATGTTGCTGGTCACGACAAAGACCAATCTAAAGTCGATTTGTTAAAAAAAGAATCATCAGGAAAAGGAAACGTTCAAGGGTTTGTCCAGGTGAACGAGTTTATCGAAAACCTGCAAAAACCCCGGGCGATTATGTTGCTCGTTCCTGCTGGAAAGATCGTGGACAATGTGATTCAAGAATTGACACCGCTGCTGGATAAAGGTGATCTGATCATCGACGGAGGTAACTCACATTTTACGGATACAAATCGCAGGGTAGAAGAATTAAAGCCCAAGAGAATCCATTTTTTTGGGATGGGAATTTCGGGAGGTGAAGAAGGTGCCCGTAAGGGACCAAGCATGATGCCTGGCGGAGATGAGCAGGCCTATAAGGTTGTTCAACCAATATTCGAAGCAGTCGCTGCAAAGGTGAACGGTGATCCGTGCGTTACCTACATCGGCCCTGGTGCGTCTGGCCACTTCGTTAAGATGGTGCACAATGGTATTGAGTATGGTATCATGCAATTGATTGCTGAGACCTACGAGATGATGAAGAAAGGATTGAAGTTATCGGACGAAAAAATACACAGTACATTCAAATCGTGGAGCGAAGGCAGACTAAAATCTTTCTTGATCGAGATCACCCGCGATATCCTGGCATTCAAAGCAAATGGTTCGGACCATTTGCTGATTGATGATATAAAGGATGAAGCGAAGTCGAAAGGAACTGGTAAATGGACATCACAGGTTGCCATGGATTTGGTTACGCCAATTACTGTAATTGACTCGGCAGTTTCTATGCGTGATATGTCGAAGTATAAATCGCTGCGGAAAACTGCATCGACGTTGTATGAAAAGGAAGCAATTCGCATTGATGCCACCGAGGCTAAAGCAATTGAAGCACTTGAGGCTGCGCTTTATTTTTCAACCATTGTTTCATATGCTCAAGGCATGCATTTGCTGTCGCAGGCTTCCAAAGAATACAACTACAATTTGAGTATGGAGCGCATCGCCTTGATCTGGCGAGGGGGTTGTATCATACGCTCAATTTTCCTTGAGGATATGTTTCAGGCTTATAAAAAAACGCCAGGGCTCGAACATCTGTTGGTGGACGCAAATATACAAAAGACAGTAAGCAGTCTGTTGCCAGGCGCGCGATCGACAATTGCCAATGCAATAACTTCGGGTATTGCTATGCCCGCGCACGCAGCCGCTATAAGCTATTTTGATAGCTTAAAGAGTGAACGTATGCCTTCTAATCTCATTCAGGCACAACGGGATTACTTTGGGGCGCACACTTATGAGCTGATCGGCAAGGAGGGCGTTTTCCACACCCAGTGGTTTGAAAAATAATCGACAGTTAACACACACAATGAAGTCCCGTAACAATCCTATTCAATCCCAGCCAACAATTTTTTTCATTTTTGGAGGAACTGGTGATTTAACGTCCCGAAAATTATTGCCCGCGCTATACAATCTTTATCTCGATGGCTGGATGCCGGAGAAGTTTGCCGTTGTGGGGATGGGCCGTACCGTGCATACTAGCGATAAATTTCGTTCTCTTCTTCTTGAGGATCTCAGGAATTTCTCAAGAAACGGAAACCCCGATCCAAAAGAGTGGGAAAATTTTTCTGAAAATGTCAGCTATCAGGTTTCTGATATCGCTGATGAGAAAACATATGAGGAGCAAGCCAGCGTCATCAAGAAATTGTCAGCAGAGTGGCAGGCAGAGCCGTGCGTTATTTATTACCTGGCAGTCGCTCCGCGTTTCTTTGCTACCATTGCTGAAAAATTGGCGAAGCATAAGCTGGCTGACAACCCTGAGAAATCACGCATTGTAATCGAGAAGCCTTTCGGTCATGATCTGGAGTCTGCCAAATCGCTGAATCATCTTTTGAATAGTATTTTCCTTGAAAGTCAGATTTATCGCATTGACCATTATCTTGGCAAGGAGACCGTTCAGAATATTTTGGCTTTTCGGTTTGCCAATTCTATTCTCGAACCGTTGTGGAATAGAAATTATATTGATCACGTTCAAATTTCAGTAACGGAACAGCTGGGCGTTGGCGATCGCGGGGGATATTACGAGGAAGCTGGAGCCATGCGTGACATGGTACAAAACCATATCCTGCAACTTTTGTGTCTCGTAGCAATGGAACCTCCGGTTAGTTTTCAGGCTGATGAGGTTAGAAATCGGAAAGTTGATGTTCTGCACGCAATGCGAAAGTTCAATGCGGAAGAGATCAAGAAGAATGCTGTGCGCGGCCAGTATGGTAAGGGTTGGATTGAAGGAAAAGAAGTTCCAGGATATAGGGAAGAGGAATCGGTGAACGATCATTCCAATACAGAGACCTTTGCGGCCCTTAAGCTATTTATTGACAACTGGCGCTGGCATGGTGTTCCATTTTATTTGAGGACAGGCAAGCGGATGCATCAAACTTCTTCTACAATAAGCATTCAGTTTAAAGATGTACCCCATCTGATTTTTCCCACTGAAGCGGTGGAAAGCTGGCAGCAAAATCGTCTCGTAATTAGTATTCAACCTGAAATGAGCATCCGGCTGCAAGTGCAGGCAAAGCGACCAGGCTTGGGCATGGCTTTAAATCCGGTCGACCTGGTCTTTGATTACAGCGGTACTTATAATGGTGATTCTCCGGAAGCATATGAAACACTTTTGCTCGACACAATGCTGGGCGATCAGACTTTGTTCATGCGCGGCGATCAGGTAGAGGCTGCATGGAGCTTGCTAATGCCGATCCTGCATGCGTGGTCCAGCAAGAAGAGTTTAAACTTCCCGAATTATGCTGCTGACTCATGGGGGCCCGAAATCGCTGAGGCCCTTATCGCCAAAGACGGCTTTCATTGGTTTACCCTTCCATTAAAGAAATAATTGGCGTGATAAACATTTTTGACTCGGAAGACAAAGTTCTGGCTGCTGTTGCAGATGTTATCGTTAGTAAAGCTCACGAAGCAATTGCCCAACGTGAAAGATTTAATATTGCGTTATCAGGCGGGAGTTCTCCAAAAAGACTGTATGAACTGTTGGCCTCCGAAAGGTATAGAGATCGGATTGAGTGGAATAAAGTTTTTTTCTTTTTTGGCGACGAGCGATATGTTCCGCTGAGCCATAGCAACAGCAATTATCTGATGGCGAAGAAAGCATTGTTTGAACCGCTTTCAATTGCTGATGCGCATGTGTTTCCCGTGAATACGGCGCTTACGCCTATAGAAGCAGCGCATGACTATGAACTCAGATTGCTTCATCATTTTAAGGATCCTCACTGCAGTTTCGATCTTGTCTTACTGGGACTTGGCGATAATTCTCACACCGCTTCGCTATTTCCGTTTACAACGGTACTGCAGGAGCAAAAGGCTTTAGTGAAGGAAGTGTATGTGGATGAAGTCAAGATGTTTCGCATAACATTTACCGCGCCACTGATCAATGCTGCGCGTGCGATTGTATTTCTTGTATACGGCGCATCAAAGGCGGAGGCAGTATATAACATTCTAAAAGGGAAGGAGAATATGTTGGCTTATCCAGCCCAACTCATCCGGCCCGAAAACGGAGAGTTGCTTTGGTTTTTGGATCGCCCGGCGGCAATGAGAATAGTTAATAGTTAATAGTTAATAGTTAATAGTTATAAGTAGATCGCACTTCGTTCGATATTCGATATTCCTTGTTCGATATTCGATATTCGACTCCTGTTGGTTTCAAACCAAGAATTGATGCTGCTGTCATGACTTGAATTGTTTTCTTGACCGGCATGGGCTTAACCTTCCTAATTACCATTAATCCTACTTTGGCAAGTTAGAAAAAAGAAGGTATAGGGTATAGGGACGCACTCGAACGTTGGTTTCTTTTCCGTCAAGTTACACCAACAAAATGGGACACAAAGGCGACGCTATTTGTTCCAAGCATACAACGGACTGCCACACTGCCTTCGTGACCGTTATACTGCACTTGGTCATTGTTGCATCAACAAAATGTTAAAAAATTCTTTGATATATCGTCCCTACAGGACTCTGGTGTAACCTGTTGTTGACTTCTACCAATATGTCGTCCCTAGCGGGACTCAGCCTAGTGGGTGCGACCTTTTAGGTTGTACTTTAGCCCCCATGTTGTGAAAGAAAAATGATCTCCGTCGGCTAGGAAATTGTCTCACTACATCTTTCCGAAAAAGATGCGATCGCCCCCAAGTTCCGTTAGGAACCACATGTGGTTAGGGAACAAAAAACAAGGAGGACAGATTAGTGCCGTCAAGTACATTTATCCGTCAGCTCGGCCGATAACGGATAACTAATAACAATTAACTAATAACAAATAACTACTTAATGATTTCAATCTCGGTCCTCCTATTAATCTCCCTTCCACCTTCTTCATCATCGTTTGATACGATAGGCCTTTCAGAACCATAACCTTTTGCCGACAACCGATCCGGAGAAATTCCATTCTTTACAAGATAATTGACAACGGCCGACGCGCGTTTTAACGAGAGTGCCTTGTTAGAAGCAACATTTCCCAGGTTATCGGTATGTCCATTGATCTGAACGCGCAAGTGAGTATCTCTCGATAAAAGACTGCGTATATTCTCAACCTCAGCAATGGATTCTGGCTTTAAGTCCGATTTGCCGGTGTCGAAGAATACGTTTCTCAAAACGACTTTGGAACCAACTTCAGCTTTTACCATGATGATATGAGTGTCGATCTCCTGGTACTCTGCGAACTGTGGAACATTAAAATTTATGGAGTTAAACAGGTATCCAGCTTTTTGCGTAGCCACCCCGTAGTTTCCTCCGTGGGGAATCACAAGTTCAAACTCACCTGTGACAGGGTCAGAATTGAGTCGGGTCACAACTTTGTTGGTGACGTTGTCGACAAGTGATATTACAGCAGATAGTGGAGCTGCATTGTTTTCATCAATAACCTTACCCTTCAAAAGCGTCACAACCTTCGCCATCTTGTGCACTTCGATTTGAGAATCAACAAATTCTTCATGCTTTGGTAGTTCTGGTTTAATTTCCACCGGTTTTGTTTTTTCTGCCGGCTTTGGTTTCGGCTTGTATTTCGGTTCAAGAAATGTTATCGAGTAAATATCTGCGTCGCCGAGACCTCCTTCCTTGGCCGTGGAGAAATAGCCTTTCTTTTTATCGGGTGATAGCGTAAAGAAGCCATCGTATTCCCAAGAGTTCAGCGGATAACCCATGTTTTCTGGTTTCTTCCACTTGTTGTTGACAAACTCTGTAACAAAAATGTCGCTGTTACCCAGTCGGGGATGTCCATCGGACGAAAAATAAAGCGTGACTCCGTCATGATGTATAAAGGGTGAATCTTCGTTATTGGGCGTGTTAATTACAGGGCCGAGATTTACAGCCTTGCCCCAGTCACCTTTTGCATCGAGCTTACTCATATAGATGTCCAGTTCACCAAAACCACCCGGACGGTTGCTCGCAAAGAATAGTGTTTTCCCATCTGCTGTTATACTGGCACATGTTTCAAAAAACATCGCCGTGTTTATGTTCTTGTTCAGCGGTTTCGGTTTAGTCCATTCGTCTCCCTCGCGTGTAGACGTATAGATATCACCTTCACCTTCCT